>JALWNJ010000398.1 GCA_026995955.1 Gammaproteobacteria bacterium | reverse complement strand
GGACAAGGGCTCGCTGTACGCGGCCTACATGCCCTTCGTCAAGAACGGCGGGCTGTTCATTCCCACCCAGAAGCCCTACAAGCTGGGGGACGAGGTGTTCATGCTGCTCAGCCTGATGGACGACAGCGAACGCATGCCGGTCGCCGGCAAGGTGGTGTGGATCACCCCGGCCGGAGCCACCGGCAACAAGACCCCGGGCATCGGCGTGCAATTCTCCGAACAGGACAAGGGCGCCACCCGCAACAAGATCGAGGGCCTGCTGGCCGGCGCGCTCAAGGCCGACCGCCCGACCCACACCATGTAATCGACCCTCATGCTCATCGATTCCCATTGCCACCTCGACAAGGTGGATGCGGCCCCTTTTGGCGGCAGCCTGTCCGGCATCCTCGATGCCGCGGCGGAGCAGGGCGTGGGGGGCTTCCTCAATGTCTGCATCGACCTCGAGCACTTCGACACCGTACACGACATGGCGCTCGCCGACGAGCGCGTGTGGTGCAGCGTGGGCGTGCATCCGACGACCACCGAGGGCGAGGAACCCACGGTGGAACGCCTGTGTGTGCTGGGCAGCCAGGAGCGGGTGATCGCCATCGGCGAGACCGGACTCGACTACTATCGCATCGAGGGCGATACGGCCGACTGGCAGCGCCAGCGCTTCCGCAACCACATCCGCGCCGCGGTCGAGCTGGGCAAGCCGCTCATCGTTCACACCCGTTCCGCGCGCGAGGACACCCTGCGCATTCTGAAGGAAGAGGGGGCCCATCGCTGCCGGGGCATCATGCACTGCTTCGCCGAGGACTGGGAGACCGCCAGCCGGACCATGGACCTGGGTTTCGTCATCTCATTCTCCGGCATCCTCACCTTCAAGAGCGCCGAGGAATTGCGCGAGGTCGCCCGCCGCGTGCCGGAAGACGCCATGCTGGTGGAGACCGACAGCCCCTGGCTCGCGCCGGTGCCCTTCCGCGGCAAGCCCAATCACCCCGCCCTGGTCCGCCATGTGGCGGAGAAGCTGGCCGAGGTACGCGGGGTCGATTTCGATACCGTGGCCCTGCAGACCACGCGGAATTTTCACCATCTGTTCAGTCTGGTCTGAGCCGGATGTACACACTGGCCAGCACACGAGACATGCCAGAGAGGCATGAAGTAGGGGGTCTGCAACGCTGCTGCAGGTCTTCAACAGATTGCTAAAGCAGTTCGCTCATGTCAGGCAGTGGCATGATGACCGTGGTTTCACGGTCCCGTGACTGTTCGAGGACGACCTTTCGCAATTCGTCTACTCGCTTTGATACCCGTGCCTTGAGGGTTTCTGCAGACTTGCCTCGCATGATCCCTTCCACCATCTCGTTGACGGCATCATGAAAGTTCTTGTGGGCATGAAAAATGGGGTGGCTGTCGAGTCCGGCCTGGATGAGCTGATGCGTCATCTGGCAGTTTTCGTAATGTGCAGCGACTTCCAGGTTGATCAGGTCAGGGTTGTTCGGGAATGCGTCCAGGATCAGGCGTGCCCGTCGCAGATGTCGGGCATACCAGCCGTGCAGGGTGGCCGGGATATGAATGCTCGAGGATACACCCGGACGGCAGGATGCCTGATCCTGATTCCGCGCAACCCATTCCAGAAAGCGGTCCCTGGGGAGAGGGCGCGAGATCCCGTAGCCCTGCAATTGCACGCCTCCGAGTGACTGGATGATGTCGAGGATGACTTCATCCTCGATCCCTTCGACCACACAATCCAGTTTCAGGTTCTGGGCCAGTCTGAGGAGTGTGTCGACATAATCGAGATGTTGCAACTGGTCGACAAGCGGGCGGACGAAACCCTGATCGATCTTGACCTCGTCGAACAGGAGATTCTTCATGCGTAGCAGAGAAGACTCCCCGCTACCAAGGTCGTCCATGGCGAAACGGTATCCGTGCGTTCTCAGTCCTTCGATGGTCTCCAGGGCCTGTTGTTCGTCAAGGATTCCAAATTCAAGGATTTCCAGGGTAATGGACGAGGGTGCGAGCCCCGTCTCCTGCACGACTTCGTGCATGTAATTCAGTGTGCCTGGCTGATCGAGAACCTCCTTGGGGAGGTTGATGCTGGCACCAATGTGATCGCCGTGCCGCGTCTGTACTTCGAGCAGCGTGCTGCACATCTGCTCGATGCCCTGCTCGAACAGCATGACGAGCTGATTGCTTCCAAAGGCGCCCAGAAACTCGTAAGGCGAGATGATGCGATCCTGATCACGCAGACGCGCGACCGATTCGAATTTCTTGAGCGTTATCCCATCAGGGCCAGTGATGGGCTGGAAGTGCATCTCAACCTTGCGGTCTTCCAGCAGCCTTCTATGGAATTGCCGCTCGTAGAGTGTCTGGGGAGAAAATTCATGCTGGTGATTTCCGGAAACCCGCTCGATCTGAACACCCATTTCCCTTGCCAGACTCTGGAAGAAGAACTGTTTTCCCCGAGAAAGGAAATACCCTGGCCATTTGCTGTACACGACCAGGATCATTTCTCTCGAGTTTGCATGCAGTGGAATAGGCAAGGCGGCATAACTTCTTATGCCGCGTTCGCTGGCCAGGCTGTCCAGGATGGGGTCATCGACAAGTGTATTGATCCAGATGGAATGCTCGTTCCGGGCCGCGCGAAACAGAGCATCATAGCCTGAATTGACGGAGCTTTCCGTGTCGGTATGCAGGACCAGTCCGTTGGTCTTTTTCGTGACCAGGTGTCCTTCGGCAGTCAATGCGGCGACCAGCGCTCCCGTGATCCCGGGCACGTCTTCAACAAGATGCGACAGGATGAGCGAGAGCAGGTCGCTCTGATTGAGGCTATGTTGTATTCGTGTTCCGAGATCGAGCAGGAAGCCCTGTCTTTGCTCATGCGCATCGGCATAACCCATGAGCTGCCAGGCCATGTCATAGTTTAAACGGTCGTCTATGTACTTGATCAGCGCGGGCGCCTTGTGCAACAGCGATTCGAGATGCCGCATCAGGGCCTCCCGGTAGATCTTGTAGCTTTCAACGAGGCTGTTGGGATCGAGGCTTACGGCGTCATGCCGGATTCCGGCTGCCTTGGCCATTTCACGATGTTGCTGTCCCGTCAGCTTGGGGGAGAGCAGATTCTCGAGGTAGTCCATCTGCCGTTCGTGGAGATGGGCCAGCTCCGGTTCGGAAAGAAGAGAAAGGAGGGCCTTCCCCTCGTTGTCCAAATGAGCATAGAAGTAGCTGGCAATACTTCTGCGATTGGCCCTCACCGCAGAATGGATTCTCGTAAATGCATCCGACGCTACAGAACCATAGGGATCGCTCAGGGCAGGATCGGTGAGAGAACCTTTGTCTGTTTCTTCTTGTACAGCCAGCACATTTTCCGGATCCTGGGCATCCGGGACGAGAGCAGCGATCTGCAGGATGTTGTCTTCCAGTTCGCGAATTCGTATCAGCAGTTCCTGAACGATCTGTTCCTTCATGGGAGATTTCCGCAGAGCAACCAAACCCGCGGCGCGAACCGGTGGGCAAGAAATAGATCTAGTCCTAATATGACTTGTGATCCATCGAGCTGATTACTCCTAGACGCACGATGCAGGGGCGAGTGCATGCATTTCCAGTTTGTCGGCATCTTCATGAGATGTGGTGTGGGAGAGATTGTTATTCTTTACAGCATTAAAGAACAAATCAAAAGCGCTATCAATGTCCTTTAGTCCATTATGGGTTAACCAGATGGTCTGTTTGAATGGGAATTGGTATTGAAAGACGACGCTGCACCAATTTTGTGCATGCAAGGAGTTTTTCCTGATGTTTTCTAATCGGGAAGTTACTTCAGGCGGATTCTGATTTCAGGCTTGTAACCACGGTGCCAGCACCTGTTTCCTTTTATCGGTCTCCAGTGCATCGAGCCGGGCCAAGGGATCGGGCAGATGGTGCTTGCCATGACTGGGCGCATCCTCAAAACACGCATCGAGCTCCGGCAGCAGCACGGCCAGGGCTCCGCAGCGATGCAGGATACGGAAGAATTCGCCCGGTCGGTCCTGCTCCAGCGCAGCGTTCATGGCCTCGACGACGCGGGCCCGCGACAGCGTGGCAAGACGGTCATCGCGTGCCATGCGCTTGAGCAGACCGTAGGTACCGTGGGCGACATGGAAGCCCCAGCGGGCCAGCTCGGCTCCGGTCACGGCCAGGGACAGGACATGGGCCGGCTGGTGCGCGAACCACGGCGAGGCATGGCGCAGCAGGCCATCCCGAAGCTGCTCCTCGCCGCCGAAGGGGTCGATGAGATGCCCGTTTTCGTCCATGGCCAGGGCGTGGATGCCGAGGTCGGCAAGCGCCAGTTCGTCTTCAATGGTGGCATCCGGCGTTTCTTCGATGTGCAGCACCCCGTCCACTGCCGTGCCGCGACGGGCAATCCGTACCCGGTCCTCCGGCCCCGGTGTGAAGCCGCTCTGCCCGAGTGCCTGTGCCAGGCTGCCGGCGCCGGTAAAGACCCAGTCGCGCGGCCCCTCGGGGAGATCCAGCAGGCGGTTGCGAACGGCCTTGCCGACCAGGTAGCGCCGAATCGTCATGGGCTCAGGGTGCCAGGAAGCTGCGAATGGCGACCAGCCGGCGGCGCCACCAGGGGTTGTCCAGGCGTTCGGTGGTCACCCGCTTGCCACGGGAAGGGGCATGGACGAAACGCCCGTCACCCAGATAGAGGGCGACATGGTCGGGTCTGCCGGTGACGGAGAAGAACAGCAGATCACCCGGTTGGAGGTGGCGGCTGCTGACGGGGCGCCCCCGGCGCAGCTGCTCGCGCGCGGTGCGCGGGATGTCCAGGCCGGCCGCGCGGTGGCTGTAGTACACCAGTCCGCTGCAGTCGAAGCCATGGCGCGGGTCGGACCCGCCATAGCGATAGGGATGGCCGATCTGGGCATGCGCCACCTGCACCACGCGGGCCCGTTGCGCGTCGGGCTGCACGCGGGCGTGGCGGCCGCGTTCGGGCGCACCGGCACAGCCGGCCAGCAGAAGGGCCGGCATCAGCAGAAGCAGTGCACGGCGCCGCATACCGGGACTCCCGCGTCACCGCCGGCCAGCGGCCCCCGGCATGTGTTTCTGCATCTCGGCAACCGGATCGACCTTGCGAAAGCCGGTCGGCACCTCGAACAGGCTCGGGTCGAGGGCATCGGTGGACAGGCCCTCGAGGCGTGATTCGTAACCCTGGGTCAGATGACGCATGGCGACCGGCACGCCGTCGATGCGGGTCATCAGCTCGGCGGTGTTCTGACGCGACGCGGCGCCCATGTGCTGCGAGAATCGGTCGGCCATTTTGCTCATGTAGCGGAACATGCTGCGCAGGGCGTCGTAGTCATCGCTGGCCAGGCCCAGGTCGGAGGGTTTGGCCACGCAGGTCTCGCGTTGCGGCTTGCCGTCGGCGAGGATGCGATAGACGCGACAGGGGATGCCGTTGACCTCCTTGCGCTCGCCCGTGGCCTGTACCTCGATCTTCGGTGCCGGGGGCGTCTTCGGCGGCTCGAACATCGCCTTCATGCGCTGTTCCATCATCTTGCGCTGCTCGTCTGGCATTTCCTTCAGCCTGGCCTCCATCTGGCGGCGCATCATGGCCTTGGCCTGATCCATGAGCTGCATCTGACGGTTCAGGGTGTTCTCGTCCATCACATAGTACTGCCTGTGGCCATGATCGATCATCAGGAAATGGTGCTTGCGGCTGTCGTAGATGGAGGAGAACTTGGAGCCGTCGCGTCCCTGGCCCTGCATCAGGATGCGGCCGTCATGGATCAGGAAGCTGGTCTGCTCCGGGCTGCGGCTGTCGCTGAAGGTAAGCGTGGCGTCGGCCAGCAGGGCAGAGGACGAGCACAAGCCTGCGAACAGGAGGCCGGTGATAGCGAGAAGGGTTTGTCGGCGCATGGAGACTCCTTGATCCTTGCGGGTTATCGTTGGGCGAGGTTTTCCTGAGGTTAGCATGCCCTCCGGTCCCGCGAAAACAACGCTTCGGGCAGGGGGGCGTCCCACTGCATGCGCAGGCAGGGCTCGTCATCACCCGGGGGCTCCTCGCTGGCCAGTTGTGTCTCCAGCACGCGCAGGTCGGCATCGGAGGGATCGCCGCCGATCCGGGCGCGTTCCTCGATGTGTCGGCGCAGGGTGTCCTCGTCGGCCTCCACGCGCAGGATCACCGGCGCGACCGGCAGATCGCGGAAGTGGTCGCGTTGGGCGCGGGTGAGGAAGGTGGCATCGACGATCACCGGCAGGCCCTCGTTGAGCAGCCAGCGGCTGATCTCGTGCAGGCGGGCATAGGTGCGTTCCGTCATCCCGGGGCCGTACAGCCCGGTGCCAGGCTCGGCGGACGCGGACTGCTCCGGACGCAGCCCGGCCAGGCGCTTGCGCTCGACATCGGAACGCAGGCGCACGGCGCCCATGCGCTCGGCGAGTCGGGCGCTGACATGGCTCTTGCCGGCGCCGGAGACGCCGTTCATCAGCACCAGTTTCGGCGTCTCCGGCTGCGTGTAGCGCTCGGCCAGATCGGCATAGCTCTGGAAACTGGCCAGTACCGCCTCGCGCTCGTGGGCTTCCAGCCCCGGCTGGGCCAGGCGGAAGCTCGCCACCTTGGCGCGCACCATGGCCCGGTACACCTGGTAGAACCGCAGCAGGCGCACCCCTTCGTAGTCGCCGGTGGCGCCGAGCCAGGTGTCGAGGACCACGGCGGAGAGGTCGTGACGGCCGCGGTCGTCGAGGTCCATGGTGAGGAAGGCCATCTCGCTTATCACATCGCCCCAGCGGAAGAAGTCGTTGAACTCGATGCCGTCGAAGAGAGTGACCTCGCCATCGACCAGGGCGATGTTGCCGAGATGAACGTCGCCGTGACACTCGCGCACATGGCCTTCAGCCTTGCGTCGCTCGATGAGGGGGCGCAGCTCATCGAAGCGGCGCCGGGTCCAGTCCTCCAGGCACGCCAGTTGCTTCAGGCGTTCCGGATCGTCGATGAGGCCCCGCAACTGCTCGAAGTTCTGCGCCATGGGGGCGAACACGGCTTCCGGGGTGCCGTAGGGCGTGTCGGCACCGGCCACGGCGGCACGCTGGTGGAAATCGGCCAGGATCTCGGCCACGCGGCGCATCAGGGAGGCATCGACGGCATCCTCGGCCAGCAGCCGGTCGAACAGTTGCGACTGGTCGAACTGGCGCATCTTCACCGCGTATTCGATGGGTTCGCCGCTGCCGTCCAGTTCGGGTGCCTCGGGGGTGCCGGTGATGGGCACCACCTCCAGGTACAGGGCCGGGGCCAGGCGCGTATTGAGTCGCAGTTCCTCCTCGCAGAAGTGGCGTCGCTTTTCCAGGGTGGAGAAGTCGAGAAAGCCGAAGTCCACGGGCTTCTTGATCTTGTAGGCGTAGTCGCCGGTCAGGAACACGGTGGAGATGTGGGTCTCCACTACCTCGGGGCCGGTCACCGGGTGCGGGTAGCGCGCGGGATCGCGCAGGGCCTGCAACAGGGTCTGCTGGTCTTGCGGCTGTTCGCTCATCTCGTTGCCTGTACCTGTAGAATATGCGCATGCGAAAGCCCGCAAGGATAAAGAAAACCCGCCTCATGCGCCATGCCGTGATCCGCGGGGCGCTGCCGTGAGCGGCAGACGCCGGCGCAGGCCCGCCCGCAGGAAGACCGGCAACCGGACCGGCCGCAGCCCGTCCCGGCGCGGCCTGGGGTGGCGCCTGGCCCTGGTCCTGTTGCTGTTGCTGGCCGGTTACAGCATCTGGCTCGACATGCGCATCACCCGCGCCTTCGAGGGGCAGCGCTGGGCCCTGCCGGCGCGGGTGCTGGCACGCCCCCTGGAGCTGTACGCCGGTCAGCGCCTGGGCCCGGAGGATGTGGTGCGTGAACTGGAGCTGCTGCGCTATCGCAGCCAGGCCGGCGCCCCGCGGCCCGGAACCTATGCCCGCGCGCCGGGCCGGCTGCTGATCCACACCCGCGGCTTCCTGTTCCCGGATGGCGAGGAGCCACCCCAGCGCTTGCGTCTGCGCTTTGCCGGCGGGCGCATCATGGCGCTGGAAACGGTGTCGGGCCAGCCCATCCGCGGCATCGTGCGGGTCGAGCCGCTGCTCATCGCCAACATCTATCCGGCACGCCGCGAGGATCGGGTGCTGGTGCGCCTGGATCAGGTGCCACCGCTGCTGGTGGACACGCTGATCGCGGTGGAGGACAAGTCCTTCTGGCAGCATCACGGTGTGCGACCGCTGGCCATCGCCCGTGCCCTGATCGCCAACCTGCGCGCCGGGCGCACGGTGCAGGGCGGCAGCACGCTGACCCAGCAGCTGGTGAAGAACTACTTCCTGAGTGGCGAGCGCAGCCTGTGGCGCAAGGCCAACGAGGCGCTGATGGCGCTGCTGATGGAACTGCACTACGACAAGAAGGCCATCCTCGAGGCCTATCTCAACGAGATCTACCTGGGTCAGTCGGGCGACAGCGCCATTCACGGCTTCGGTCTCGGCAGCCAGTTCTACTTCGGCAAGCGTCTGGACGAGCTGGCGCCGGAACAGATCGCCCTGCTGGTTGCCCTGATCAAGGGGCCGTCCTACTACAACCCGCGCCGCCATCCCCGGCGCGCACTGCAGCGGCGCAATCTGGTGCTGGAGATCATGGCGCGCGACGGTCTGATTCCCGAAGACCGACTGGCGTTGCTCAAGCAGCGGCCACTGGGCGTGCTGAAGCGCCCGCCGCCCTCGCGCACGCCGTTCCCGGCCTTTCTCGACCTGGTGCGCCAGCAGCTGCATCGGGACTATCCGGAGTCGGTGCTGCGCAGTGCCGGGCTGATGGTGTTCACCACCCTGGACCCGCTGTATCAGCTCGCGGCGGAGCGGGCCGTGCGCGGCCAGCTCAAGGCGCTCGGGTCAAGAGGTCGCGGATTGCAGGCCGCCCTGGTGCTGGTAAGTCTGGCCAATGGCGAGGTGCAGGCGCTGGTGGGCGGGCGCAATCCGCGTTTTGCCGGATTCAACCGGGCGCTGTCGGCACGCCGCCCCATTGGTTCTCTGATCAAGCCGCTGGTGTACCAGGAGGCGCTGTCGCATTCCGATCGCTACACCTGGGCCACCCTGGTGGACGATGCGCCGATCCGCCTGCGCCAGCCGGATGGCAGCGAGTGGCGGCCCGAGAACTACGATCACCAGGCCCACGGCCGGGTGCCGCTTATCGAGGCGCTGGTGCATTCCTGGAACCTGGCCACGGCACGGGTCGGCATGGAAGTGGGCGTGGCGCGCGTGGCCGAACGGCTGCAGCGCCTGGGCGGCCCGAGGGCGCGGCCCCTGCCGTCGATGCTGCTCGGCAGCGTGGAGATGACCCCCTTCGAGGTGGCGCGGGTGTACACGGTGCTGGCCAGCGAGGGCTACCGGATGCCCCTGCGCGCCATCCGCGCAGTCACCGATCGGGCCGGGAACCTGCAGCAGCGCTATCCGCTGAAGGTGGAACAGTGGGTGGACAGCCGGCTGGCCTTCCTGACGCTGTACGGCATGCACCAGGTGACCCGGCGCGGCACGGCGAAGCGGCTGGCCAGCGAGTTTCCGGATCGGCGCCTGGCGGGCAAGACCGGCACCACCGACGAGCTGCGCGACAGCTGG
>JALWNJ010000397.1 GCA_026995955.1 Gammaproteobacteria bacterium | reverse complement strand
ATACGAGACCATGGCCGAACGCATTCCCGTTTCTTCCGCCCGGCCCACGGTGGCTGACCTCAAGGTGCCGCCGCACTCGATCGAGGCCGAACAGGCCGTCATCGGCGGCCTGCTGCTCGACAACCAGGCCTGGGACCGCATCGCCGACCGTGTCACCGAGGCCGACTTCTACCGACACGACCACCGCCTGATCTTCCGCGCCATCGCCGACCTGGCCGAGCGTCATCAGCCGTTCGATGTCGTCACCCTGTCGGAGCGCCTGGAGGCCGAGGGCAAGCTGCAGGACGCCGGTGGCCTGTCCTACCTGGGGACCCTCGCCAAGGACACGCCGAGCGCGGCCAACATCACCGCCTATGCCGACATCGTGCGCGAAAAGTCGATCCTGCGCCAGCTCATCCGCGTCGGCCAGGAGATCGCCGAGAAGGGCTTCAACCCCGGCGGCGCCGACAGCCGCGCGCTGCTCGACGAGGCCGAGCAGCGGGTGTTCGAGATCGCCGAGAAGGGTGCCCGGGGCGAGGAGGGCTTTGCCGACATCAAGCGCCTGCTCAAGCAAACCCTGGAGCGCATCGAGATCCTCTACGAGCGCAACGAGCCGGTCACCGGCGTGCCCACCGGCTTCGCCGACTTCGACGAGATGACCTCGGGCCTGCAGCCCGGCGATCTGGTCATCGTCGCCGGCCGGCCCTCCATGGGCAAGACCTCGTTTGCCATGAACATCGCCGAGTACGCCGCCGTCAAGGAGCGCAAGCCGGTGGCGGTGTTCAGCATGGAGATGCCGGGCGAGCAGCTCACCCTGCGCATGCTGTCCTCGCTGGGCCGCATCGACCAGAAGCGGCTGCGTACCGGACGGCTGGAGGACGAGGACTGGCCCAAGCTGACCAGTGCCATGTCCATCCTCGGCGAGGTGCCGATGTTCATCGACGACACCCCGGCGCTGTCGCCTACCGAGGTGCGGGCGCGGGCCCGGCGCCTGAAGCGGGAGCATGGTGACCTGGGCCTCATCGTCATCGACTACCTGCAGCTGATGCAGAGCGGCAATCCGGTGAGCGAGAACCGTGCCACCGAGATCTCCGAGATCTCGCGCGGGCTCAAGGCCCTGGCCAAGGAGCTGGAGGTGCCGGTCATCGCCCTGTCGCAGCTCAACCGCAGCCTGGAGCAGCGGCCCAACAAGCGGCCGGTGATGTCGGACCTGCGCGAATCGGGCGCCATCGAGCAGGATGCCGACCTGATCCTGTTCATCTACCGCGACGAGGTGTACAACGAGGACTCGCCGGACAAGGGTACCGCCGAGATCATCATCGGCAAGCAGCGAAACGGCCCCATCGGCACGGTGCGCCTGACCTTCCTCGGCCGCTACACCCGCTTCGAGAACTTCGCCCCGGAAGTGGTCACCAGTGACGGGTTCTGAACCCGCGATCCGCCCGGCCGAGGCCCTCGTCGATCCACAGGCCCTGCGGCACAACCTGGGCCGCGTGCGCCAGAATGCGCCCCGGGCCCGCGTCATGGCAGTGGTCAAGGCCGATGCCTATGGTCATGGCCTGATCCCCGTCGCCCGCGCGCTGGCGTCGCATGTGGAGGCGCTGGCCGTGGCCACCTGCGGCGAGGGCCTGGCCCTGCGCCGGGCCGGCATCGAGACGCCGCTGGTGGTGCTGCATGGCATGCACACGGTGGAGGAGTGGAAACTGGCCCTGCAGGCCACTCTGGTCCCGGTGCTGCACGATCCGGCGCAGCTTCCGGGCCTGATCGAGGCCGCGGGCAGCGCCGGGGCGCCGCGGATGCTGTGGCTCAAGCTCGATACCGGCATGCACCGTCTTGGCCTGGGATGCGAACAGGTGGCGGCGGTGCTGGATCGCCTCAGGGCCCTGCCGGGCGATCCGCAGATCGGCTGGATGACGCACTTTGCCGAGGCCGACGATCCACGGTCGTCCTTCACCACTGAGCAGATCGAGCGCTTCCGGCGCTGCCTGCGGGACCGGCCCGGTCCGCGCAGCCTGGCCAATTCTGCCGCCATCCTCGCCCACCCCGACAGCCATGCCGACTGGGTGCGGCCCGGCATCATGCTCTACGGCGCCAGTCCGCTGGCCGGCAAATTGGGCCCCGAACTGGGCCTGAGGCCAGCCATGCGGCTGCAGGCGCCGCTGCTGGCCGTGCGCGAGCTGCGCAAGGGCGAGGGCATCGGCTATGGCCGCACCTGGCAGGCGCCC
>JALWNJ010000396.1 GCA_026995955.1 Gammaproteobacteria bacterium | reverse complement strand
CCCCGGCCCGAGGAAGCTGCGCGCCACCATGTCGATGACATCGCTGGAACCGGCGCCCAGCACGATGCCGTCGGCCGCCACGCCGAGCCGGTCGGCCATCCGATGGCGCAGCCGGTAGCCGCTGTCGTCGGGATAGCGGTGACTCTCGGCCAGCGCCGCACGGGCCGCTTCCAGGGCCGCTTCACCGGCGCCCAGCGGGTTCTCGTTGGAGGCCAGCTTCACGATCTCGCTGATGCCCAGCTCGCGCTCCAGCTCCTCCATCGGCTTGCCGGGCTGATACGGCTGGAGGCGCTGGATGCCGGGCATGGCCAGTCGGCTGTAGTCGGTCATGGTCGCTCTCACAGAACGGCGCGCGGATAGGAACCCAGCACCTTGAACAGTTCCGCCTCGGCCTGCAGCCCGTCCAGCGCCTGGCGCACGGCGGGCTCGTCGCGATGGCCGAGGATGTCGAGGAAGAAGACGTATTCCCAGTTGACGCAGTGCGAGGGACGCGATTCGATGCGCGTCATGCTCACGCCCTGCTCCGCCAGCGGCTTGAGCAGGCGGTACAGCGATCCCGGGCGGTTGGCCGCCGACACCAGCAGCGAGGTCTTGTCGTTGCCGGAGGGTGGCACTTCCTGGCGGCCGATGACCAGGAAGCGGGTGGTGTTCTCCGGATGGTCTTCGATGTTGGCGGCGAGGATGCGCAGGTGGTACAGCTCGGCAGCGGCCTCGCCGGCGATGGCCGCGCTGCCGGCCTCCTCTGCGGCGATGCGCGCGGCCTCGGCATTGCTGCTCACCGGCACCCGCTCGACGCCGGCCAGGTGGGCGTCGAGCCATTCGCGGCACTGCGCCAGCGACTGCTGGTGGCCGTACACGCGCTCGACGCCATCGAGTCCGTCCACGCGCCCCATGAGGTGGTGGTGGATGCGCAGCTCCACCTCGCCGCAGACCTTGAGCGGCGACTGCAGGAACATGTCCAGGGTGTGGGTGATGACCCCCTCGGTGGAGTTCTCGATGGGCACCACGCCGTAGTTGCAGGCCCCGGCCTCCACCTCGCGGAACACCTCGTCGATGGCCCCCTGGGCGCGGGTGTGCACGGAGTGGCCGAAGTGCTTGAGGGCGGCAGCCTGGGTGAAGGTGCCGGCCGGACCCAGGTAGGCCACGGTGAGCGGTCGTTCCAGTGCCAGACAGGCCGACATGATCTCGCGGAACAGGCGTGCCAGCTCCTCGTCGGAGAGCGGGCCGGGGTTGGCGGCCATCACCTGGCGCAGCACCTGGGCCTCGCGCTCCGGCCGGTAGAAGGCCACCTCGGCCGCGTCGCCCGCGGCCTGCTTGATGCGCGCCACCTCCTGCGCCAGCTCGGCGCGGCGGCTGATGAGCCGGATCAGCTCCTGGTCCAGACCGTCGATCTGCTCGCGGATGCGAGCGAGCTGGCCGGCTTCGTCTTGGGCGTCGGTCATGCGCTGCCTGCCTCCGTTACAGGAGCCGCACCCGCAGCACGCCCTCGATGGCCTGCATCTGCTGCAGGCAGGCCTCGTCGAGCGGATTGTCGACATCCACCAGGGTATAGGCAATGTCGCCGCGGGATTCGTTGATCATGCGGGCGATGTTGATGTCGTTGCTGCCGAGGATGTGCGACACCTGCGCCACCAGGTCGGGCAGGTTGCGGTTGACGATGGCCAGGCGCTGCTCGCCGCTGCGCGGCAGGCTCACCTCGGGGAAGTTGACCGAGTTGCGGATCTCGCCGTGTTCCAGATAGGCGCGGATCTGCTCCACCACCATCACCGCGCAGTTCTCCTCGGCCTCGACGGTAGAGGCGCCGAGGTGCGGCAGGGCAATCACGCGCGGATGGTCCAGCGTCTGCGGCGAGGGGAAGTCGGTGACATAGGCGCGCAGGCGTTCCTCGCGCAGCGCCTGCAGCACGGCCTCGTCGTCGACGATGCCGTCACGGGCGAAGTTGAGCAGCACCGCATCGGGCTTCATCAGGCGGATGCGCTCGGCATTGATCATGTGCCGGGTGGCGTCGATCAGCGGCACATGGAAGCTGACGAAGTCGCTGCGACTGAGCAGGTCGTCCACGCTCAGCGCCTGCTCCACGCTGGCCGAGAGCTGCCAGGCGCTCTTCACCGTGATCTGCGGGTCGTAGCCGATGACGCGCATGCCCAGCGCCACGGCGGCATTGGCCACCTTGACGCCGATTGCGCCGAGGCCGATCACGCCCAGCG
>JALWNJ010000395.1 GCA_026995955.1 Gammaproteobacteria bacterium | reverse complement strand
GCGGAGGGCTTTGCTATGATTGCGGCAAAGGCGCGAACAGGGGAGCAAACCATGCCGTACTATGTCTATCGCATCAACGAAGGCCCGCTGGAGGGCATGAAGCTGCTGGAGAAGGTGGACGAGTTCGAAAGCTTCAAGGAGGCCAAGAACCGTGCCCGCGCGCTGCGCGCGGAACAGGCGGACGGCGAGAATGCCCAGTACAAGGTGATGTTCGCCGCCACCGAGCTGGAGGCCGAGGAAAAGCTGTCCGAACAGCGCGAGAAGCCGATTCTCGCCGAGTGGGAGAAGTAGCCCGTCGATGGACGAGGACCTCTACCGGCAGACCTATCACCAGGTCAACCAGCGCCGCTGCGTGTTCGAGAAGAGCATCCTGTCACGGCGCTCGGCCTGCAATCGCGCGAAGCGCTTCCGCCTGGCCGACCGCGAGGGCGTGTCCTGCATCTCGCCCGCCGATCAGGAACGCTGTCGGCTGTTCCTCGACTACCTGCGCCAGCAGGCACGCTTTGCCCTCGGGCTGACCGGCATCGAGGGCCAACTGCCCTTCAACAAGGAGATCAAGGTACAGACCGGCGGTCTGCTCGGTCTGCAGCAGATGCTGGACGATGCCAAGCAGCCCGCCGAGCAGGTGCGTGATGTCAACGAGCTGGTGCGCGAGGCCCTGGACCGCTACGAGCGACTCGAGGACATCCCCTTCCAGCGCCTGATGCCCAGCATCGTCTCCTTCCGCCCGCGCGAACCGCGCAAGCGCCGCTGAAGCCGGGGCGCTACTTCAGCGGCTTGAACTTGAAGAACTGCCCGGCCACCGAGACCTCGGCCATGGCGCCGGCCAGCGGCAGGGTGAAGATCGCCACCCCGTCCTGGTAGTTGGCATCGGCCGAGGCCCCCTCCTTGGCCATCACCGCCGAGACCTGTGCGCTCAGGTCAAGCTGGCCCTTCTTGAAACGGTCCATGGCCGCCTTGTCCTGGAAGAAGATCAGCTCGCTGAACTTCTGCCCGCCGATCTGCGGCCCGACGCTGACCAGGGTGACATCGGCGGTCCCCACCAGCCGGCCGCGCTCGTACACGCGGCCGTTGCCACCGAAGCCGCCGCCGATGATGAAGCCGCCCTTGCCCACCACGGGGAAGATGGCGTAGCCATAGGCCTCGCGGAAGAAGCGCTCCAGCTTGCTGTCGGCCTGGCGAAAGCGCTTCAGGGCCTCCCGCGCCGTCATCGCCTCCTTGCTCTCGCTGCGCCAGGCGGCCTGTGCGCCGCCGAGCAGTCCGGCAAGAAGAAACAGGCCCAGGGCCAGGCTGAGTATGCGTTGCGGTTTCATCGGCTCGTTCCTCAATGCTGATTCGTTGAACTGCGGCGTGGCATTCTAGGGCCGGTTCGCACTGCTGTCTGTGACCGGCTGGGCGCTTTTCGGTTCCGGGGTGCGGGTCCAGGGCGAGCGCCGCAGTACCTGGCGGCGCAGGTGCCAGTCGGAGAGTGCGGCAAAGGCCCGCGCCCGTCGCGCATCCTCCGCCACCGGTTCCGGCAGCACCGTGTCGGCCCGGTAGCCGCCCAGCTCGGCGTCCCAGGGATACCAGCGCGGATGGTCGATGTCCAGCACCAGCCCGTCGCCGCGCTGCAGGTCGCGGAAGCGGTACAGGGCCGGTTGCCGCGCGCCTGCGGGCGACAGCAGATCCACGCCGGAGCGGAAGTACTCGGCACCCGACAGGCTGTGACGGATGAGGGTGGGAAAGAGGTCGCGGTGACTGCCGGTGCGCTGCGGATCGAAGTGGTCTTCCGGCAGCCGGTAGGCCGGCGGCAGGTAGAGGTAGAAGGGTACGTCCATGAGCAGATGTCGCTTGAGCACGCCGGGAAACAGGAAGAACGAGCGCTGATGATCGCCGGTGGCGGCAAGCAGGGTGTGATCGCCCTGCGCCGATGCCTTGAGCCAGTCGAGGAATCCGCCCAGGGCGTCGGCTGCGTACTGGAACGAGGTCAGCATCAGGCCGATGGTGGCCTCGTCGGCGCTGGTGGGCAGGCCGGCATCGCGCACCGCCTGCGGATCGACCAGCCGTGGCCGGTAATGGGCCGGGACACTGAACGGCGGATGGTAGCTGACGCTCATCATGAACAGGAACAGGGGCCGGCCGTCGGCATCGGCCTGCTGCAGCAGACGGCGCGCGTAGCGGAACATGTATTCGTCGTGCACGCCCCAGGTGATGGGCTCGGCACCGGGG
>JALWNJ010000394.1:1333-2226 GCA_026995955.1 Gammaproteobacteria bacterium | reverse complement strand
GTACCAGCTCGGTCTGATGTACGAGACGGGGGAAGGCGTCGCGGCAGACGCCGACGAGGCCGAATACTGGTACGGCCGGGCGGTGGATCAGGGCTACTGCCCCGGCGAGATCCCGGATCCGGAGGAATACGCCGTCGATTGATCCCGGTCATGAAAAATCCGGCCCTGTTTATTAGAATATCAATAGGCGCTTAAGGTTGGCTTGCAATCGCGGGCCATGTCCCCAAGAGACAAAGGGCGTCACAACCATCCGAGAACTGTCCAGAGGGAGGGCAACCCGATGAAGAAACTCAGCATGCTGCTTGCGGCTATGGCCCTGGGCCTGTGGCTGGGCCAGGCACAGGCCTGGTGGGGCGACGACTGGTACGACGACAACGACTGGCCGGTGTGGACCCCGATGTACTGGGCCGAGGAATTCGCCGACGAGATCGACGACGACGATGACTGGTGGTATGGCCCCTACGGGCCTTATCCCTACTATGGATACGGTTATCCGTACTATGGCTATGGCTACCCCTACTATGGTTATGGCTACTACCCGCCGTACCCCTACTGGCGGCGCCGTCATCGCCACTGGTGGTAAGCTGGTCGGCGGCGTGATACAACCCCTGCCTCCGCGCAGGGGTTTTTCATGAGTAAAGACTTGCCCACCGAACTGCTCGAGCGGCTGCGGCAGATCCTGCCGTCCGGCGCGCTCGAGGCCTTTCGTGGCCTTGCAGACACGCCACGGCCCACCTTTCTGCGCGTCAACCGCCTTCAGACCACCCCCGAGGCCCAGACGGAAGAACTGGCAGCGGCCGGTATCGAGGCGCAACCGGTGGCCGGTTTCCCGGATGCGCTCGAGGTGCCGGCCGACCAGCGCCGGGCGCTGACCGAGCATCCGGCCTTCCACC
>JALWNJ010000394.1:0-1323 GCA_026995955.1 Gammaproteobacteria bacterium | reverse complement strand
TCCACCAGGGGCCGCTCTACATCCAGGGCCTGTCCAGCCAGCTTGCCGCGCCCCTGCTCGACCCGCAGCCGGGCGAGACGGTGCTGGATCTGGCCGCCGCTCCCGGCGGCAAGACCCTGCACCTGGCCATGCACATGCGGGACCGCGGCCGCCTGTCGGCGGTGGAGCCGGTGAAGGACCGGTTCTTCCGATTGCGCGCCAACCTCGAGCGCGCCGGGGTGACGATGGCGCGCACCTACCTGATGGACGGTCGCGCCGTCGGCCGCAAGGTGCCAGGGCGCTTCGATCGCGTGCTGCTCGATGCCCCCTGTTCCTCGGAGGCACGCATCCGCGCCGGACGGCCCGAGAGCTGGGCCCACTGGAGCCCGCGCAAGATCGCCGAGCAGAGCAAGAAGCAGCGCCGCCTGCTGCTCTCGGGCCTCGAGGCCCTGCGCCCTGGCGGGCGCCTGCTCTACTGCACCTGCAGCTTCGCGCCGGAGGAGAATGAATTGGTGGTGGCGCACGCCCTGCGCCGGCAGGAGGACCTTCGGCTGCTGCCGCTGGAGCTGCCGTTGCCGAACTGGCAGCCGGGGCTCGAGGCCTGGAACGGCAAGGCGATCGACCCCCGTCTGCGGCACAGCCGTCGCATCCTGCCCGATGCGCGGATGGACGGTTTCTTCCTGGCCCTGCTGGAACGGGAAGCGTAGGGAAGATGGCGCCCCCGAGACGATTCGAACGTCCGACCTAGCGCTTAGGAGGCGCTTGCTCTATCCAGCTGAGCTACGGGGGCGTGCGGCGGCATTCTACCAGAACTCGCGGGCCTCATTTCGTTGCGCCCCGTTGCTGCTCAAGAGCCCAGTCGATGTGTTCGGCCACCATGTCGCCCACCGTGCCCCGCCTCGCTTCCAGGGCCCGGGCGATGGCGGCGTCCACCGGCGCGTTGCCCAGCGCCACGGCCACGTTGCGCAGCCAGCAGTCATGGCCGATGCGGCGGATGGGCGAGCCTTCCAGGCGGCGCAGGAACTGGTCCTCGCTCCAGTCCAGCAGCTCGATCAGAGCCGGGGCGTCCAGGCCGTTGCGGGCGGAGAAGTCGGGGAGGGCGGCGCGACGCGCGAAGCGATTCCAGGGGCACACCAGCTGGCAGTCGTCGCAGCCGTAGATGCGGTTGCCGATCAGGGGGCGCAGCGGTTCGGGGATGGGGCCGCGCAGTTCGATGGTGAGGTAGGAGATGCAGCGCCGTGCGTCGAGCTGGCGTGGGCCGGTGATGGCCCGGGTGGGGCAGATGTCGATGCATGCGGTGCAGCGGCCGCAGTGATCGTGCTCCCGCGTCGTGCTGACCGGCAG
>JALWNJ010000393.1 GCA_026995955.1 Gammaproteobacteria bacterium | reverse complement strand
TGATGGTGATACCGGGGTACAACGTGCAGATGACCGTGAGCCTGATCGCGCCGATCGCGATGGAAGAGGGTCTGCGGTTTGCCATCCGCGAGGGTGGTCGCACCGTCGGCGCCGGCGTCGTTTCCAAGATCATCGAGTGAAGAGCATGAACAACCAGAAGATCCGCATCCGTCTCAAGGCCTTCGATCATCGGCTCATCGACCGTTCCGCGGCCGAGATCGTCGAGACCGCCAAGCGCACCGGCGCCCGGGTCAAGGGACCCATTCCCCTGCCCACCAAGAAGGAGCGCTTTACCGTGCTGATCTCCCCGCATGTCAACAAGAATGCGCGCGATCAGTACGAGATCCGCACCTACAAGCGCCTGATGGACATCGTCGATCCCACCGACAAGACGGTGGATGCGCTGATGAAGCTGGATCTGGCGGCGGGCGTGGACGTGCAGATCAAACTGCAGTAGGCCCGAATCAGGGCTTAACAGCGGCAGAACTTTCTGCCATAATAGGCGGCTTTCCGCGGCCCGGAGCAGATTCCCTGCTTCGGGCCGCGAGCTTGAAGCATGAATTGAATGTACCCGCTGGGGTATGGACGAGGTTAGCGAAATGGCAATCGGATTGGTCGGTCGTAAGCTGGGCATGACGCGCGTCTTCACCGAAGACGGCGTATCCATTCCCGTGACCGTGATCGAGGCGCAGCCCAATCGCGTCACCCAGATCCGCACCGTGGATCGGGACGGCTACATGGCCCTGCAGGTCACCGCAGGCAGCCGCAAGCCCTCGCGCGTGACGAAGCCCGAGGCCGGGCACTTCGCCAAGGCTGGCGTCGAGGCCGGTCGTGGCGTGTGGGAGTTCCGCGTCAGCGATCCCGCGGCCATCGAGGGCATCGAGCCGGGCAGCGAGATCGGCGTCGAGCAATTCGAGGAAGGCCAGGCGATCGATGTCACCGGCGTTACCAAGGGCAAGGGCTTTGCCGGCGTAGTGAAGCGCCACAACTTCAGCACCCAGGATGCCACGCACGGCAACTCGCTGTCGCATCGTGCGCCGGGCTCCATCGGTCAGAACCAGACCCCGGGTCGCGTGTTCAAGGGCAAGCGCATGGCCGGCCACATGGGCAATGTGCGCCGTACCGTGCAGAACCTGCAGGTGGTGCGCGTCGATGCCGAGCGCGGGCTGCTCCTGGTCAAGGGCGCGGTTCCGGGTGCGAAGGGCGGTGACGTCATCGTGCGCCCGGCGGTCAAGGCACGAGGATAATCGCATGCAACTTCAGCTGGTCAATTCCGGTTCCGCGATCGAGGTTTCCGACAAGGCCTTCGGTCAGGACTTCAACGAGTCGCTGGTGCACCAGGTCGTGGTGGCCTACATGGCGGGCGCACGCGCCGGTACCAAGGCGCAGAAGAATCGTTCCGACGTGCGCGGCGGCGGCGCCAAGCCGTGGCGGCAGAAGGGCACCGGTCGTGCCCGTGCCGGCTCCATTCGCAGCCCGCTGTGGCGCAAGGGCGGCGTCACCTTCGCCGCGCGTCCGCGCAACTACGCGCAGAAGGTGAACAAGAAGATGTACCATGCCGCCATGCGCTCCATCTTCTCCGAGCTGGTGCGCCAGGAGCGGCTGCTGGTGGTTGATGAATTCAAGGTGGACAGCCACAAGACCCGCGATCTGGTGAAGCGGCTTGCCGACATGGGGCTGGACAATGTGCTGATCGTGGTCGAAGAGGTGGACGACAACCTGCATCTGGCCTCGCGCAACATTCCCAGTGTCGGAGTGGTCGATGTCAAGGGCATCGATCCGGTCTGTCTCATCGGTTTCGACAAGGTGCTTGCCACCGAGGGCGCCATCAAGGCCGTGGAGGGTTGGCTGTCATGAATCAGGAACGCCTGCTCAAGATCATCGTGGGTCCGGTCATCTCCGAAAAGGCGATGATGGCGGCCGAGAACGCCAATCAGCATGTCTTCCGGGTTGTGCCGGATGCCACCAAGAACGAGATCAAGAAGGCCGTGGAGAGCTTCTTCGGCGTCAAGGTCGCCAATGTGCGTACCGTGAACATGAAGGGCAAGGCCAAGCGCTTCGGCATGATCCAGGGCCGGCGCGCGAACTGGAAAAAGGCGTATGTCACCCTGGCCGAGGGCCAGGAGATCGACTTCGCCGGCGGCGAATAAGGGCTGAGCAATGGCTACTGTTAAGGCAAAACCGACTTCACCCGGGCGTCGTCATGTCGTCAAGGTCGTCAATCCGGATCTCTACAAGGGGGC
>JALWNJ010000392.1:5449-9787 GCA_026995955.1 Gammaproteobacteria bacterium | reverse complement strand
CGCTGGAGCAGATCGGCCTGCGCGCGGCCTTCCTCAATTCCTCGCAGACGGCGGCCGAGCGGCGCGCGGTGGAGGCGGCGCTGCGTGCCGGCGAGCTGGATCTGCTCTATCTGGCGCCCGAGCGCCTGCTGATGCCGGAGACGCTGGATCTGCTGGAAGCGCTGCCGATCGCCCTGTTTGCCATCGACGAGGCCCACTGCGTGTCGCAATGGGGGCATGACTTCCGCCCCGAGTATCAGCAGCTCAAGGTACTGCACGAACGCTTCCCGGCGGTGCCGCGTATCGCGCTCACCGCCACCGCCGATCCCCGCACGCGGGGCGAGATCGTCGAGGCCCTGGCGCTGCGGGATGCGGCCGTGTTCGTCTCCAGCTTCGATCGGCCCAACATCCGCTACCAAATCAGCGAGGGGCAGAATGCGCGCGAGCGCCTGTTGCGCTTCATCGAGCAGGAACATCCCGATGATGCCGGCATCGTCTACTGCCTGAGCCGGCGCAAGGTGGACGAGGTGGCGCGCTGGCTGAGCGAACGCGGACGGGTGGCGCTGCCGTACCACGCGGGGCTGGACGATGCCACCCGCCGCGCGCACCAGGAACGGTTTCTGAGCGAGGATGGGGTGATCATCGTTGCCACCATCGCCTTCGGCATGGGCATCGACAAGCCCGATGTGCGCTTCGTGGCGCACCTGAACCTGCCCAGGAGCATCGAGGCCTATTACCAGGAGACGGGCAGGGCCGGGCGCGACGGCGAGCCCGCCGACGCCTGGATGGCCTATGGCCTGCAGGATGTCATCACCCTCCGGCAGATGATGCAGGAGGGCGGCGCCGAGGCGCAGCGGCAGCGCATTCAGCAGCAGAAGCTGGAGGCCATGCTGGGTCTGTGCGAACTGACCGGTTGTCGCAGGCAGGCCTTGCTGGCCCATTTCGGCGAGACGCTGGAAGAACCCTGCGGCAACTGCGACAACTGCCTGCAGCCCCCGAGACCTGGGATGCCACCGAAGCCGCCCGCAAGGCGCTCTCTGCGGTCTATCGGACCGGCCAGCGCTATGGCACCGGGCACGTGGTCAAGGTTCTGCGCGGGGTGCAGGATGCCCGCATCGAGCGCCTGCAGCACGACCGGCTGTCGGTGTTCGGCATCGGTGCCGATCTGGAGGAAGGCGAATGGCGCGCCCTCTTCCGCCAGCTCATCGCCCGCGGCCTGCTGGCCGTGGACGAGGGCGGCTACGGCGTGCTCAGGCTCACCGAGGCGAGCCGGCCGCTGTTGCGCGGCGAAACCCGGCTGGCGCTGCGCAGGCGCCAGCGGCCGGCACGGCGGGAAAAGCGCCGTGCCGCTGCGCTGGAGGAACTCGGCGAAGCCGACCGAGCGCTGTTCGAGGATCTGCGTGCGCTGCGCCTGCGTCTGGCCCGCGAGCAGTCGGTGCCACCCTATGTGATCTTCTCCGATGCCACCCTGCGCGCCATGGCCGAACAGCGCCCGCGGGATCGCGAAGCACTGCTCGGGATCAATGGCGTTGGGGCGCGGAAGCTGGAGCGCTACGGCGAGGCCTTCCTCGAGGTCATCGCCGGGGCCGACTGAGCCAGACCGCGTTGGCCGTCTCCGCGTGGTGCCCTGCGTTGCACAGGCCGTTCAGGCCTGGTGGGTACTCAGTCCAGGCTCAAGACCTTCTCGACGGTCTCTCCGTTTTTGATGGTCAGAAGAAACTTCTCGTACCGGGCATTGGCAGATGGCTTGAAACCCTTTCCGGTGACCGGGGTGACATAGACTTCGTATCGCCCCGTCAGGGACTCGGGAAGCTGGATGCTGCTTCCCTTGAAGTAGAACTTGGGTTTCTTGCCGTGGATCGGGTCGCGCAGGTACATCCATTTTCCGGTGTCCGGATCCTTGATGTAGATGGCCATGTTGACGGGCTTTCCCTGGGCTTTCAGTGTGAGCTTCAGGGTGCCCGTGATGGTATGAAATTCGATGTCCTTCCTGAACAGGCCGCTGCTCTTGAGTTTTATGTCCTTGAAATGGACGGGCGAGACATCGGGGCTGTCACTGCGAACCTCGATGTCGTAGCTGCCCGGATCCAGGTTGATGCGGCGTTTGCCCTTGCCTCGCACATCCTTGTCGAACACGACCTTCCCCGTTTCCCTGTTGACGACCCGTACATGGCCAGTCGCGGGTTTCCCGTTTTCCAGGAGTTTCAGCTCGACATGGGCCATGCGATTGAGCTGGTCGATCGAAACCCAGCCACGGTCCGGATCTTTCCGGTAGGTCTTGCACGTTCCGGTATTCAGGGCTTCGGCCATCGGGTTGGCGACCGACTCACCGTTGATGCGCACTCTTGAATCGCTGAACCACTGACCATTGGCCATGCCAATACTCTGCTGTACAGCTATATTGTCGGCATTTCTGGCCTTTTTGATGAAGTCCACGACCCTGGTCAGCATCTGCTTGTCATAGTTGCAGCGGATGAGCGTCCGTTCGTTCGGCTGGCTTTCCGTCTGGCAGCGCCCCTGGCTGTCGAATCCCTTGATTTCCTCTCTGGCGGTCAGGCGCTCTCTCAGTGCCGTACGCCTTCCGGGCGACATGGTTGCGAGTTTCTTCTCGGCGGAGTCCTTGGCAGCCTCCATGCGCTTGCGTTCCCTGGGTGGGCGGGATCGGATGTATTCGTCCGATGGCGGCAAGAAGATGGCGGCCATGCCATTGGGGTGCGTGCAGTGGAATGGCGTGCAGCTTGCCAGTTTGTCGGCAAAGTGCTCTGCGCAGGTGTTTTTGGGGCGGACCTCTTCGAGCAGAGGGCCGGCAATGGCAGGTTGAAGTGAAAGGAAGACGCCCAGTGCCGACAAGACCGTCAGTGTGCAGCATGTCTGCCTCGTTTTTCTCTGAAAACCTTCCGTGCGGCATGGTGCGGAAGAAGATTTGGCGTGGCTGCTCATTTTGGAGTCCTCGTTGAGTAGGCCTGTTGTTGTCAGGAAGAGCCAAGTGCGGCAGGAAGATACCGGTGTATGGGTCCAGCCGCAGGTTCGATCCTTCTGGGGGGCTTTGTCTCTGCCAGATGATGCCCCGGGTATGGGCTGCTGTCATTGGGCAGGGAACGAATCAGGGGCCTCCCGGATTGGTGACCGGATTTCGGTCAAGGGGGTTGAGCGATGGCAGATCTCCACCGCGCAAGCCTTCGTCTCCCAGGCCAGGCTGCCCGACGGTATTGCCGATAGGGGTGCGGCTGCGGGTGCCACGATCGGTTGCCGTTGCGGATGCTCCGGCATCGGGCGCCGAGGAATCATCCGGGGCGATGCCATGCGTGCCGGCCGGGACGCAATTGCGCCGGCCTCCGGCACCCGGCTGGGCGGCCGAGCTGCCCATGCCCCCGGATGTGCATTCCTCGGGCTGCCCCGACTCCGGCTCCTCTTGTTCGCCGCGGGATCTGGCGACAATGCCGCCCACTACACTGCTGGGACCATCCCCATGGGGGGTGGAGCCATCACTGCGTTCATCGGCACCTTCGGTGTCTGCACCATCGGTCTCGGCGCCATCGGTATCGTTGTCCTGGCTTTCCTTGCTTTCCTCAGAGGTGTCACTGTTCCCGGAATCCTGCGTGTCATTCCCTTTTCCCTTCTTTCCGGTATCTTGCTCGCCGGATCCTTTCCCCTTGCTGCTCCTTCCCTTGTCGGTCTTGGGCGAAGCACTGTCGTGACCGGGTTTCTTGCCGGTTTCCGTTTTGGATGAGGTATTTTTGGAATCAGCGGTGCTTCCAGACTCTGTCTGCTTGCCATACCCGATACCTGGCCCGCCATTACTGCCCTTGGCGGTTTTGGAAAATGCACCGCCATCACCGGCACCCGTCACAGCGTCTTTCCCTTTGGGCGCCTGGTCTGGCATGGAGCCGCCCCTGCCACCGAAGCCCTTGAAGGCTTGTGACTTGTCCCCGAAGCCTTTTGGGCTTCCTGAAGCCTTCCCGGAAAAGCCGGGCATTCCACCGGGTTTCCCTTGGGAGAAACCGCCTGCATTGCCGGGCTTGCCGCTGGCGAATCCCCCGGTTTTTCCCGGATTTTTCACTGCGCCAGCGCTGGCCTTCCCCGGAAGCTTGCCGGCAAAGCCCCCGGAACGCCCGGGTTTTGTGGTGGATCTCCGGGTTTCGGGATTCCTGGTCGCTGTGTTGCGGGTGTTGGAAAAACCGGATTCTCTCGAAGAGGATCGGGTTGGTTTTGTCGAAGTCCTTCCGGTGTCAGTTTGGGCGCTTGATGGATTTTTCCAAATCAAGCCACCGGTTCGTCCGGGCTTTTTCCCCGTCGATCGTTGCGGATTCTTGGGTTGTCCTGGCTGATTCAGTTTGGAGATCCCGCCGCCGGCGTTGT
>JALWNJ010000392.1:0-5439 GCA_026995955.1 Gammaproteobacteria bacterium | reverse complement strand
GAGTTGTTGCCTGTAGCCGGTGAGCCGCTGCGCCGTGCGCTGTTTCCGCTTCCGGTGGTGTTGGCCGTACTGCCCCGTGTCATTAGCGGCTTCTTTCCCCGATTGCCTGGCTTGTTCCCCTGGACGCTTCCCGGTCGATTGAGTTTGGAGACTCCTGATCCGGCCCTGTTGTTGCCCGGGCCGCTGCGGCGAGTCGCCGAGGGCCGGCCGGAGTTGCTTGATGCAGAACCGTTTGTCGTTCTCGGATCCTTGTTGCTGCGGGCCCCCGGCTTGTTTTCATTGGTATTTCCGGGCCGATTGAGCTTTGAGATCGCTCCACTGGAACGGGATGCCCTTCCCGAACCCGATGTGGCCCCGCCGGAACGATGTGAGGAGGACGAAGCCCCACCCGTAGCCGGTCGGCTGGCACTGTTGCCGGATGACCCGGAAGAGCCCTGGGCATTGTTCGATGGGGTGGCCGTCGACTGGGAGCGCAGGAATTCAAGCGACGACGCAGGGCATGCGAGTGGCAAAACGAGCATGATCAATGCCAGGGTTTTGTTGTTCATGGTTTTTTTCCTTGTTTTGTTTGTTGTCTGGACAATGGGTCGTCCGTCGGGGGACAAAGGTTCATCCAATTTCACGGCGGAAAGGGGACGGCTCTGGTATCCCGTTCCTGGAATCATTCCGCACTGTCGTGGCAGGGGTTGTTCAGCCCATGCGGCATGCTTCCGGGCCGCTGTGGCCGACCGGGAAGAACAGGGTGGTGCTCTGTCCTGTATAGACAAGGGGGCTGTTTCTGGCAAGGCGGGTCTGTTGCTTCAGTCCCCGCAGGGTGGGCAAGTGGCCTCTGCATCCCTGCCGGACAGGATGCAGGGACAGACCGGGCGGGGGGCGGCCCATGGTGTTTGGGGCCTAGATCTTCAGCGTGTGATCGATCTCGGGTACCGGCGCGAGCAGGATGGGCAGAGCGTGCTGGTAGCGGGTAGTGCGCCGCTTGGCGCGGATGTCATCGTAGACATGCTCGGCCTGCTCGACGCTGATTCCCAGCCTTTCGGCGAGCTGTTCCGCCGGCACATCGTGGTTGAGCGCCCACAGGGCGATGTCCATGCGATCCCAGGGCAGGGCGAAGTAGAACTCGTCCTGACCCTGCTCCATGCTGTAGGTGTCGGTGGTGGGCGTGGCCGTGGCCACGGCCTCGGGCAGGTCGAGATGGCGCGCGAGCTGGTAGACCTGGGTCTTGTAGAGATGGGCGATGGGCTTGATGTCGGCCGAGCCGTCGCCGTTCTTGACGAAGAAGCCCTGATCGTATTCCAGCCGGTTGGGCGTACCGATGACGGCGTAGTTGAGGCGGTCGGCATGAAAGTATTCGATGGCCTTGCGCAGCCGCTGCTTGTACTTGGTGGCGGCAACGATCTGCAGGTACTCCGGCAGGGGCAGGCGCCGCTCCCGGATCTCGCCGGTGGGCGTCTCGACCACCAGATGGAAGTGATTGATGCCACCCTCCAGCCCGCCCCGAATGACGATCTTGTTCTTCCAGGTGCCGTCGTAGTCGGGGAATACCCGGCGGATGGCTTCGTCACGCTGGCGATAGCAGCCGATGGCCTCGAGTGCCGGGCCCAGGTGTTCCACGGCATGGTCAATACCGAGCTTTTCCACCACCGAGCGGCCCAGTTCCACGCTGCTGCCGGAGGAGTCGTGCTCGGGCATCAACAGGCCGAAGACCTTCTTCGGGCCGACCGCCTCGACGCAGAGCGCCGCACACACGCCGCTGTCCACGCCGCCGGAGATGCCGACCACCAGCCCGCGGCGGCGGGTGGCACGCAGGGCGCGGCGCAGGCCGTCGATGATGCGGCCGACTTCGGCTTCGGCGTCGATGGCGAGGAAGTCCCCGTCCAGTGGATTGCTCATCTGCGGATCCTCCCGTTGTCCATTCTGGCCGTGGCGCGGCGGGCCGCGATCACCCGTATGTCCCCGTTGGTGTCTTCGGTGGTGCGTATCGCCTCGTAGTCCGGGTTGTTGCCCAGACGGCGGGCCATGACCGGTCCCTGCCCCAGCCCGACCTCGAAGACCAGCCAGCCGCCGGGGCGCAGGAAGCGCGGCGCATCCTGGATCAGGCGCTGCACGATGGAGACCCCGAAGGGCCCGCCATCGAAGGCCAGACGAGGTTCGTGGCCTGCGATCTCGCCATCCATCTGTTCCACCTTGCCGCTGGAAATGTAGGGCGGATTGCACGACAGGACATCGACACGGCCATGCCATTGGGCGCTGTCGAAGGGCTCGAGCAGATCGCCCACGCCCAGCTCGATGCGGTCTTCCAGCTCCATGTGGCCCACATTGCGCCGCGCCAGGTCGACGGCCTCGGGACTGAGGTCGGCGGCCAGGACCTGCAGTCCCGGGTGATGCCGGGCATAGGCAATGGGCAGGTTGCCGGCACCCGTGCAGACATCGATGACCAGAGGGGCATCCACGCCCATCTCGTCCAGCAGGCCCAGCACGGTATGGCCGAGCAGCTCCGTTTCCTTGCGCGGGATCAGGGCCTCGGGACCGGCCAGGAGTTCGATGCCCATGAAGCGTTGGCGGCCGGTAAGATGGGCCAGGGGCACGCCCTCGATGCGTTGGGCAATGAGGGTTTCCAGGGTGGCCGTCTGGTCTGCGTCGAGTTCGGGCAGTTCCAGCTCCATGGCCCGCTCTGCGGAAGCGGGCTGGCCGGCGGCCGTTAGCCACAGGGCGCGCAGGGTGGATTCCGGTGTCTCCTCCGGCTTGTCCGGCAGGAAGTTCACGGCCTCGGCGAGCCGCGCAGTCAGGGCTTCGGGGTCAGGCATCGGGCATCTGCTCCAGGATTTCTGCGCGCAGGCGCTTGCGATCGATCTTGCCGTTGGGGGAGCGCGGCAGGCTGTCGAAGATGCGTACCACGGCCGGCACCATGAAGTTCTCCAGCCGGTTGAGGCAATGACGCTTGATCTCGCGCTCGCCGAGCCTGGCGTCTTCGGTGAGCGAGACGCAGGCACAGACCGACTCGCCCAGTCTGCTGTCAGGGATGCCGAATACCACGGCTTCGTGCACACCCTCGATGTCGAGCAGGGCGCGTTCCACCTCCAGCGGACTGACCTTCTCGCCCCGGGTCTTGATGATGTCGTCGGTGCGGCCCACGAAGTACAGGAATCCGTCCTCGTCCATGCGGAACAGGTCGTGCGTGCAGAGCACCCGCTCGCCGGGCAGCGGGCCCGGCACCAGCATCTGCTCCGACTGCTCGGGCTTGTTCCAGTAGCCGGCCATCACATGCGGGCCGCGTACGTGCAGGATGCCCGCTTCTCCGGGTGCCGCAGGGGTGCCGTCCTCGCGCAGCAGAAAGACCTCGGTACCGGGGATGGCCTTGCCCACCGAATCGGGGCGTTCGTCGAGCAGCTCGGGCTCCAGGTAGCAGACCCGCTTGCACTCGGTCAGCCCGTACATCTTGTAGATCAGGGCGTTGGGGAAGATCTCGCGCAGGGCGGGCAGCAGCTGTTCGGGCAGGGCGGCCGCCGTGTTGGTGACGCGCCGAACCGACGGAAAGCACAGGGGGGTCCGGCGATGGGTCTCCGTCATCATGGCAAAGATGGTCGGCACGCCGGGGAACACCGTGATCTCTTCTTCCTCCATGCGCTGGTAGATGCGGGCGGGGAAGGTGAACGAGCGTTCCACCACCAGTGTGGCGCCCAGCTTGACGCTCATCAGCAGCTGGTAGAGGCCGTAGTCGAAGGCCATCGGCAGTACCAGCATGATGCGTTCGTCGCTGGCCAGGCGGAGGTATTCGATCAGGCTCCAGGCGGCAAACACCATGGACTGGTGGGTCTGCATGACCCCCTTCGGGTCGCCGGTGCTGCCGGAGGTGTAGATGAGGGCGGCGAGATCGGTGGGAATGACGGCCACCGGTTCCGCCAGTGGTGCGGTGTTGGCCACTGCCTCGTCGAAGGCGACCGGTGCGCGGCCCTCAAGCGTCGTGCCGCGCCGGTTCTCGCCCGAGACCACCAGCAGCGCTGGCTCCTCGAGTGTGGCCAGGGCCTCGGCGAAGACCGGGCCCAGGTGCCAGTCGGTGAGCAGCGCGCGTGCGCCGCTGTCGGCCAGCACATAGCGCAGCTTGTCGTGCTTGGTCTGGGGGTTGATCACCAGGAATACGCCCCCGGCCAGCAGGGTTGCATAGATGGAAACCACGCAGGGCCAGGTATTGTCCATGTAGATGGCGACACGATCACCGCGCTGCAGGCCATGCGCCACCAGCCAGCCGGCCAGGCGGCGGGCGGCATCCAGCAGCTCGCCATAGCGGTAGGTTCGTCCCTCGACGATGACGGCGGCCTTGTCCGGATGCCGCGCGGCCGCCGCCAGCAGTCCCTCGCGCAGCAAGCGCTGCGGGCGCAACCCGGCCAGCCCTGGCGGAGTGGTGTTCATGGCGGGGCTAGGCGCCGGTCTTGCGGGCCACGTAGGCGGCGATGTTGCTGACCGAGTCCAGGTTCTCCGGGATCATCTCCTCGTCCCGAACCTGGATGCCGAAGCGCTCTTCGATGAACATGATGACTTCCATGATGCCGGTGGAATCGATGATGCCCTTGTCCAGCAGCGACTCGTCGTCATCGATGGCGCTGCGGTCGTCGGTGAAAAGCAGGTTTTCCAGGATGAAGTCGCGGACCTGGTCGGCGATGCCCGGGCCGGCGTCCTGAGCTGACTGTGCCATGACTGGATGCTTCCCCATGTTGCAGGCCCCGCCATTCAGGTCAGGGCCGGATTCCCTTGTTCCCCGGCCGTTCGGATCGGCATGTTTCATGCCCCCGGTCGGTATCCCGATCTTGCAAGATATCGCAGTTGATGGCCCGAGGCCAGCCTTCGTCTGGTCACTACAGGGCAATTGCCTTATAATCCGCGCCAGTTTTCGCCCGGGTAGCCGGGTCATGGGTATTGACGAACGGGCGCAAAGGCCCTTTTCTTTTGCTGGAGGCGAGTTGTGAGCGCAAATCCCCAAGACAAAGACACGATGGCGACCCTGGCGATGGTGCTGGGCGCCCTGGTCCTGCTGGCGGCGGTGATCTTCCTGGTCTCGCGCCTGTTCGTGGTGGCCGAGAAGAACGCCACCAAGGGCGAGCTGGACAACACCGCCCGCGTCGAGGAGAACCTCAAGCCGGTGGGTGAGGTCAATGCCGGCAAGGTGGCCACGGGCCCGGTGGTGCGCAGCGGCAAGGAGATCTACGAGGGTCTGTGCGTCAACTGTCATGGCTCCGGCGTGTTGGGCGCGCCCAAGACGGGCAACAAGGGTGACTGGGCGCCGCGGCTGGCCAAGGGCTACGGCACCCTGCTCGATCATGCCCTGAACGGGTTCAACGCCATGCCGGCCAAGGGCGGGGATCCGACCCTCAGCAAGGCCGATCTGGACAAGGCCATCGTTTACATGCTCGAGCAGTCCGGCCTGAAAAAAAATAGCAGCGTCGG
>JALWNJ010000391.1 GCA_026995955.1 Gammaproteobacteria bacterium | reverse complement strand
CTGGTTGGCTGAAATGGCGATCCTCGACATCCTCACCTGGCCGGACGAGCGGCTCAAGCAGGTCTCGCAGCCGGTGACCGAGTTCGACGAGGCGCTGTTGCGCTTCATCGACGACCTGGAGGAGACGCGCCAGGCAGGCCCCGGCGCGGTCGGCATCGCCGCGCCACAGGTGGGCCGCTTCATCCGCGTGGTCATCGTCGATGTGTCGAAGGCGCGCAAGCCGGTGCCCAACCACGGCCATCTGGTGCTGATCAATCCCGAGATCACGGAGTGGGACGGCTACGCCGTGGGCCGCGAGGGCTGCCTGTCGGTGCCGGACTACACCGGCAATGTCATCCGCGCCGAACGCATTCACCTGCGCGCCCAGGACCCGGACGGCAACTGGCACGAATGGGACATGGAGGGCTTCGAGGCGCGTGCCGTGCAGCACGAGATCGACCACCTCGATGGCCTGCTGTTCCTCGACCGCGTGGTGAGCCGGCGCAGCGACATCTTTCGGCGCAAGGTCTATAAAGGCAGGGGCGAGGGGTGAGGGCGAGGGACTAGGCTTGCCTTCGTTGTCGGCTGCTGCCGCTGGAGCATCTCGATGAGCAGCAGCGTGCCGGCAAGGTCCACGAGGCGCCGCTGGCGGTGGTGCTGCACGGTCCCGAGATCGCCTATTTCACCCGCCAGGCCTATCCCCGGCACCGCGAACTGATCGATCTCGCCGGGCGGCTGGACGCCGCCGGCGTGATCGAGGTCAAGGCATGCCGCACGCGCATGCGCATGATGGGGGTGGGCGAGGAAGAGCTGCCGGACTTCGTCGAGACGGTACCGTTCGGCCCCGACGAGGTGCTGCGGCTGAAGGAGGCCGGCTACGAGGTGCGGAAACTGTTCTGAGCGGCAAAAAACCCCTTTTCTTCCCTTGCAATCGCCGTCCGCGGCCCCATCTAGCCGGTAATACTGAATTCCGGGAGGCAAAGACAACATGAGAATGGACAAACTGACCAGCAAGTTCCAGATGGCGCTGCAGGATGCGCAGTCGCTGGCGGTGGGGCGTGATCACCAGTTCATCGAGCCGGTGCACGTGCTGATCGCGCTGATCGATCAGGAGGGCGGCACGGTACGCTCGCTGCTCACCCAGGCCGGCATCGACGTGAACCGGCTGCGCACCCGTCTGGGCGAGATGCTGGACCAGCTCCCCCAGGTGGAGGGGGCCGCGGGCGAGGTGCACATCTCCAACGACCTCGGCCGCATCCTCAATCTGACCGACAAGCTCGCCCAGCAGCGGGGCGACCAGTACATCTCGTCCGAACTGTTCGTGCTCGCCCTGGTGGAGGACAAGAGCAGCCTCGGCGAGCTGCTGCGCCAGCTGGGCGCCAGCAAGAGCATCATCGAGCAGGCCATCGACAAGATCAGGGGAGGAAAGGCAGTGGACGATCCGAATGCAGAAGACACGCGACAGGCACTTGAAAAGTACACCATCGACCTGACCGAGCGCGCCGAGCAGGGCAAGCTCGATCCGGTCATCGGCCGCGACGAGGAGATCCGTCGCTGCATCCAGGTGCTGCTGCGCCGCACCAAGAACAACCCGGTGCTCATCGGCGAGCCCGGCGTCGGCAAGACCGCCATCGTCGAGGGGCTGGCCCAGCGCATCGTCAACGGCGAGGTGCCGGAGGGCCTCAAGGGCAAGCGCCTGCTGTCGCTCGACATGGGCAGCCTGCTGGCCGGGGCCAAGTTCCGCGGCGAGTTCGAGGAGCGCCTCAAGGCCCTGCTCAACGAGGTGACGCAGGCCGAGGGCGAGATCATCCTCTTCATCGACGAGATCCACACCATGGTCGGCGCCGGCAAGGCCGAGGGCGCGATGGACGCCGGCAACATGCTCAAGCCGGCCCTGGCGCGCGGCGAACTGCGCGCCATCGGTGCCACCACGCTGGACGAGTACCGCCAGTACATCGAGAAGGACCCGGCGCTGGAGCGCCGCTTCCAGAAGGTGCTGGTGGACGAGCCGACGGTGGAGGACACCATCGCCATCCTGCGTGGCCTGAAGGAGCGCTACGAGATCCATCATGGCGTGGAGATTACCGATCCGGCCATCGTGGCGGCGGCGACGCTGTCGCATCGCTACATCACCGACCGCAAGCTGCCCGACAAGGCCATCGACCTGGTGGACGAGGCCGCTGCGCGCCTGCGCATGGCCATCGACTCCAAGCCGGAGGAGATGGACCGTCTGGAGCGGCGCCTGATCCAGCTCAAGATCGAGCGCGCGGCG
>JALWNJ010000390.1 GCA_026995955.1 Gammaproteobacteria bacterium | reverse complement strand
GGCCTGGCGCGCCAGGAACAGCCAGCCGGGGCGCACCTCGCGGCTGTCCAGCGTCAGCCCCCCGATGTCGCGATCCCGGGTCGGCCGCACCTCGGCCAGGCCGGCCAGCAGGCGGGAAAGGCGGGCGCTGCGCTGCGGGATCCGGATCATGCCGCACCCTCCCGGCTCGACACGCGGCCGGCCTGCAGACCGGCGGGCGCATCCGGCGCCACATTGAGCACCCGCAGGGCGGCCTGCATGACACGCGAGAACACCGGCGCCGCCACCTTGCCGCCGTAGTAGTCGCCCTGCGGCTCGTCGATCACCACCACCGCCACCAGCCGCGGATCGTCGGCCGGCGCCATACCGGCAAAGATGGCTACATAGCGGTCCTCGGCATAGCCGCCGGCCACCGCCTTGTGCACGGTGCCGGTCTTGCCGGCCACGCTGTAGCCGGGCACGGCGGCACGCCGGGCCGTGCCCTCGTCGCTGATCACCCCGCGCAGCATGGCGCGCACGCTGCGCGCCGTGGCCGCACGCATTACCCGTCGCGGCCGCACCTCTTGACCCGGCACGAAGTGCGCCGGGTGCAGCACGCCATCGGCCGCCAGCACCGAATAGGCCTGGGCCAGCTGCAGGGCCGTCACCGAAAGCCCGTAGCCGAAGGCCAGCGTGGCCTTGTCCAGCTTGCGCCAGCGCTGTGGCGGATTGAGCAGCCCGGAACGCTCGCCCGGGAAGCCGCTGCCGGTGGCCTGGCCGAAGCCCACCCGCGACAGTCCCTGCCACAGCACATCGGAGGGCAGGCGCATGGCCAGCTTGCTGGCGCCGACATTGCTGGAGCGGATCAGGATGTGGGCCAGGTCCAGGCGGCCGTTGTTGCGATCGTCGCGGATCAGATGACCGCTGACGCGGTAGTAGCCGGGGCTGGTGTCGATGCGCAGCCCGCGCGGCACGCGGCCGCTCTCCAGCGCCGCCGCCACCACGAAGGGCTTGACCGTGGAGCCGGGTTCGAACACATCGGTCACTGCACGGTTGCGCAGTGCCTCGACCTTCAGGCCCTTGCGGTTGTTGGGGTTGTAGGAGGGCTGGTTGACCATCGCCAGCACCTCGCCGCTGTGCGGATCGAGCAGCACGATGCTGCCCGCGCGGGCACGATGGCGCTCCACCGCCTTCTTCAGCTCGCGGTAGGCCAGGTACTGCAGCCGCGAATCGATGCTCAGGCGCAGGTCGTGCCCGGGCCGCACCGGGCGGATCTGCTCGACATCCTTGACGATGCGGCCGAGCCGGTCGCGCACCACCCGCTTGAGGCCGGGCTCGCCGCTCAGCCACGCGTCCCAGGCCAGTTCCAGCCCCTCCTGACCATGATCGTCCACATTGGTAAAGCCGATGAGGTGCGCCGCCACCTCGCCCAGGGGATAGAAACGGCGATATTCGCGCTGCAGGGCCACGCCCGGCAGCTCCAGCGCCAGCACCCTGCGGCCGAGATCGGGATTGATGTGGCGACGCAGATAGACGAACTCGCGGTCGGCGCGGCTGGCGATGGTCTGCCACAGATCGTCGGCGGGCACGCCCAGCAGGCGCGCCAGCTCCGGCAGCCGCTCACGCGCCGACATCAGCTCGCCGGGGTTGGCCCACACCGAGTCCACCGGCGTGCTGATGGCCAGCGGCTCGCCGTTGCGATCCGTGATCATGCCGCGGTGGGCCGACATCTTCACCACCCGCAGATGGCGCGCGTCGCCCTCCTCGCGCAGGAACTCGCGATCCAGCACCTGCAGGTGGACACTGCGCGCGGCCAGTGCCGTCATCCCGGCAAGCAGCACGCCGACCACGAAGTGCCGGCGCGAGAAACGAAGCCCCTTGTCCCGGCGACGCGTCATGGCCCGATCACCGTAGTCTCGTCGGGGCGCGGCAGATGCATGTGCAGCCGCTCGCGGGCGATGCGCTCGATGCGCCCATGGGTGGCCCAGGCCGCCTGCTCAAGCTGCAGCCGGCCCCATTCGATCTCCAGTTCGTCGCGTGCGCGCTCCAGCGCCTGCAGCTCGACGAACAGCTTGCGGCTCTGGTGGCGCGCCTCGACCACGCCGATGGCGCTGCCCAGCACCGCCAGCACCAGCACGCCCAGCATCACCGCCTGCCCCCTCATGCCAGCCGCTCCGCCACGCGCATCACCGCACTGCGGGCACGCGGGTTGCGCCGCAGCTCGTCCTCGCCCGGCCGCACCGCCTTGCCCACCAGGCGCAGGCGGGCGCCGCTCTGGTCGCCGGTCAGAGGCAGGCCGCGCGGCGC
>JALWNJ010000389.1 GCA_026995955.1 Gammaproteobacteria bacterium | reverse complement strand
TGCCGACCGTCGATGGCTTTTGTTGACAGCGCGACGGCCATGCCCCTTGTCATCTTCCGGGTGCAGGCCAACACCTGCGGTGGAGGTGCTGCAGACCCGCTCCGTCATGCACATGCTGACCGAGTTTGCCTCCTGCATCGAGGTGCCCGAGGAGGATCGGGACCGGGGCGTGGTGTTTCCTGCGGGTGCCCCCGAGGACTGTGATCTGATCCGCGTCCACAGCGGGCCCATGGCACCGGAGCGGGCCTTCGTCCGGGTCAGGTACGACGGACACTGGTTCTGGATCGATCGCGAGGACTATCAGTCCAAGCTGCACTTCGCCTATTTGCTGATGATCCTACGCGCCGCGGCCCACGACGAGGAATCCGGTGCTCCGGTACTGACCATTCCCACCAGTTGAGCGCCAGCGGCAAATCGTGGGGCTTGTCCCGCAATTCGATCGATGATTGAAGCGCGCGGACATGCGACAGCCGGCCGGTGCTGGTAGGATTTCCCGGTCATGCGGGCAACGGGAGACGACGGGTGCAGTGGAGACGGCTTGGTGTGCTGCTGGTGCTGCTGGCGGGGCTCGGCGGCTGTTCGACGCTGGTGCGGGATCCGCCGGGGCCGGAGGCGCATGCCTTGCCGCCGGTGACGGACAGCGGCCTGGCGCGCTCCGTGGCACGCCAGCTGTCGCGCCACCCCGGCGAGGACGGGGTGCATCTGCTGGACAACGGCCTCGATGCGCTGGTGGCCAGGCTGGTCCTCATCGAGCAGGCCCGTCGTGGCATCGACCTGCAGTACTATCTCTATCATGCCGACGAGGTGGGCGCGCTGTTCACCGAGGCCCTGCTGCGCGCTGCCGATCGCGGGGTGCGGGTGCGCATCCTGGTGGACGACATCGATCTCGGCGGGCGCGACGAGGCCATTCTGGCCCTGGACCGGCACCCCAATGTCGAGGTCCGGCTGTTCAACCCCTTCCGGCGCGGCGTGCCGCAGGTACTGCAGCTGGCGCTTGGGGTGGGTCGCACCACCCGGCGCATGCACAACAAGTCCTTCACGGTGGATGGACTGGCCACCATCCTGGGCGGGCGCAACATCGGCAACGAATACTTTGCGGCCGATCCGGCGGTGGAGTTCGCCGATCTCGACGCGCTGGCCATCGGGCCGGTGGTGCCGCAGGTGTCGGATGCCTTCGATCGCTACTGGAACAGCCTTCAGGCCGTGCCGGTCACCCAGGTCATGGGACGAACGGCGCGAGCCGGCGACGAGGTCGTATTGCGCCGGGTGCTGGGCGAGGCCGTTTCCTCGGCCCGGGTGCATCTGTACCGCGAGGCGCTGCGCGAATCGCCTCTGGCGCAGGCGCTGCGCAGCGGACGCGTGCAGTACTACTGGGGCCATGCGCGCCTGGTGGTGGACGACCCCCGCAAGGTGGCGGCGGCGGAGCACGACGAGTCGCTGCTGATCAAGGCGCAGTTGCGACCGTTGTTCGATCGGCTGCAGCAGGAGCTGCTGATCGTCAGCCCCTATTTCGTGCCGGGCCGCGAGGGCCTGGACTTCTTCCGCCGTCTGCGCGCGCGTGGCGTCCGGGTGCGCATCCTCACCAATTCGCTGGCCTCCAACGATGTCGCCATCGTGCACTCCGGCTATGCCCGTTACCGCAAGGCGCTGCTGCGCATGGGCGTGGAACTGTACGAGATGAACCGGCGCCAGCCCGCTGCCAACGACGGACGGCGCAGCCTGCCGGGCTCCTCCAGCGCCAGCCTGCATGCCAAGACCTTTCTCCTCGATCGCCGCACCGCCTTCATCGGCTCGCTCAATCTCGATCCGCGCTCGATGTACGAGAACACCGAGATTGGTCTGGTCGTGGACTCGCCCGACCTCGGCCGGGACATGGCCCGGGCCTTCGAGCGGGAGGTACGGGAGCGGGCCTTCCGGGTGAGGCTGGTGCGGGACGAGGGCGGAGGCGAGCACCTGGAATGGAAGGGAATCGAGGACGGCCGCCCGGTGGTGTACCGTCATGAGCCGCACAGCAGCATCTGGCTGCGCATGGGCGTGATGCTGATGCGGCTGCTGCCGGTGGAATCCCAGTTGTGAGCCCGCGGCCATGCTGATCGATCTGCTGCTGGGGCTCGCCACCATGCTGATCTGCCTGCTGCTGCAACTGGGCCTGTTGCTGTGGCTGATGCGCGGTTTCGCCCGCCGCCTCGATGGGCGTGAACACGGCCTGGGCTGGGTGCTGGGGCTGACCGGTGGCGTGATGCTGGCGCTGGTGCTCGGCAATCTGGGC
>JALWNJ010000388.1 GCA_026995955.1 Gammaproteobacteria bacterium | reverse complement strand
GCTCCTGCAGGTCGTCGATGCTGTACTCCGGCTTCAGGATCACGCGGTTGATGGTAACCACCCCATCGGGCGGGAAATTCTTGATCAGGCTCATGATGTGCTACCTCCATTTGTTCATCAGTGATTACTAATATATATACCTTAGCAAAATAGTCAAGTATTACCCCGCAAACCGTAATGTTGGCCATCATCCACAAGATTCTGTGGTTGCTGCCCATCCCGGGCACAAGATGACCGTGCTAGACTTCCCGCATCCAATCAGCCGAGAGGGGAGATCCATGACGAAACGCATCCTGGCCGGGGCCGCGCTGGCCCTCGCTGCAACGCTGGCCCAGGCCGGCGAACTCGACTTCTATCTCAGCAACAAGAGCCTTCAGGCCCGCTATCTGACCGACACCGCCGCCATCGGCTATGGCGGGGGCTGGCTCGGCATCGGCGGTTTCCACAACGATCGGGGCGACAACCAGCTGGACATCGGCCTCAGTGTGCAGGGCACGCCGACCAGCGATCAGCCCTTCAGTTTCGGCCTGGGCATTCGCGGCTACTTCGCGTTCCTGGACACCCCCAGCGAGAACGTGCAGGCACTGGCCCTGGGCGGGCTGGCCCGTTTCCACATCCCGGCGAAGATGCCCATGGCCGTGGCCGGCCAGATCCATTACGCGCCCGACATCACCACCTTCGGCAAGGGCGACAGCCTGCTCGACTGGGGGCTGGACTACGAGATCGAGGTCATGCCCAGCGCGACCGCCTATTTCGGCTACCGCAAGGAGACCATCGGCCTGTCCGGTCTGGCCGATCACGACCTGGAAGACCGCTTCCATGTCGGCGTGCGGCTGGTGTTCTGAGCTCGCGCATGACGGATCGCGGGGACAGCGCCGGCTCGCGGCATGGTGACCGCAGGATCGCCCGCCTGCTGGCGATCATGGCGCGCCTGCGCGATCCCGAACAGGGTTGTCCCTGGGACTGGGCGCAGACTCTGGAGAGCATCGTCCCGCACACCCTCGAGGAGGCCTACGAGGTGGCCGACGCAGTGGCCCGGGGTGATCCCGAGGAGCTGCGCGACGAGCTGGGCGACCTGCTGCTGCAGGTCGTGTTCCTGAGCCGTATCGCAGAGGAGCAGGGATGGTTCGACTTCGGTGATGTGGTGGCCGCCATCAGCGACAAGCTGGAGCGGCGCCATCCGCATGTCTTCGCCGGCGCCCGGCTCGACGAGGCCGGGCGCCAGGCGGCCTGGGAGGCGGACAAGGTCGCCACCCGACGCGCCCGCGGGCAGGCCAGCGACAGCGTGCTGGACGGTGTCACCCTGGGGCTGCCGGCCCTGATCCGGGCGGTGAAGCTGCAACGGCGAGCGGCGCGGGTCGGTTTCGACTGGCCGGGGCCGGAACCGGTGCTGGAGAAGATCGACGAGGAACTGGCCGAGCTGCGCCACGAGATCGACACCGGCGCGCCCGGGGCGCGGCTGCAGGACGAGCTGGGTGACCTGCTGTTTGCAGTGGCCAACCTGGCACGCCATCTCGACATCGATCCCGAGGCCGCGCTGCGCGGCACCAACGACAAGTTCACGCGTCGTTTCCGGGCCGTGGAACGAGGCTGCGCCGAGCGCGGGCGGGCGCCGCAGGACTGCAGCCTGGAAGAGATGGAAGCACTCTGGAAACAGGCCAAGGCCGCCGAGGAAGAGGCCTGAGCCTTCGGCTCCGGGGTCAGTCCGCGGTCGGCCGTTCGGCGATGACGGCCTCGGCATGGAAGGGCTTGCCGGCGCGCAGGCCGTCGATGCGCACCCGACTGCCCGGTGCGCGCCGCGCGATGCGGTTGAAGGCCTCGCGCGCGCTCGGCACCGGCTCGCCATCCAGCCGTGTGACGATGTCCCCGGGCTGCAGACCGGCCTGGTGCGCCGGGCCGTTCTTGACCACGCCGGCGATCAGCACCCCGTTGCGCAGCTTCAGCCCGAACGACTCGGCCAGCTCCGGGGTCAGGTCCTGTCCTTCCACGCCCAGCCAGCCGCGGATCACGCGGCCGTGTTCGATGATCTGGGTCATCACATCGCGGGCCAGGCTGATGGGGATGGCGAAGCCAATGCCCTGCGAGCCGCCGCTCTCGCTGTAGATGGCCGAATTGATGCCGATCAGCTCGCCCAGGGCATTGACCAGCGCGCCGCCCGAGTTGCCCGGGTTGATGGCGGCATCGGTCTGGATGAAGTCCTCGATGGAGTTGATGCCGAGCTGGCTGCGACCGGTGGCGCTGACGATGCCCATGGTCACCGTCTTTCCGACCCCGTACGGG
>JALWNJ010000387.1 GCA_026995955.1 Gammaproteobacteria bacterium | reverse complement strand
CACCCTGATCACCGCGCTGGGCTGCGGCATCGGCAAGGACGAGTACGACCCGGACAAGCTGCGCTACCATCGCATCATCATCATGACCGACGCCGATGTAGACGGCTCCCACATCCGCACCCTGCTGCTCACCTTCTTCTATCGGCAGATGCCGGAGCTGGTGGAACGCGGCCACATCTACATCGCTCAGCCGCCGCTGTACAAGGTGAAGAAGGGCAAGCAGGAGCGCTACGTGAAGGACGACGCGGAGCTGGACGAGTACCTGCTGAGCATGGCCCTGGACGGGGCAAGGCTGCACATCAACGACTCGGCGCCACCGGTCACCGGCCCGGGGCTCGAAGACCTGGCGCGGCGCTACATCACGGTGATGGCCACCATCGAGCGGCTGGACCGGCAGTACGATGCCCGCCTGTTGCGAACGCTGGTTCTGATGGGCATGCCGGACGAGACCACGCTGGCCGACGACGACCGGCTGCAAGCCCTGTTCGATCGTCTCTGCGAACGCCTGAGCAGCGACCGCATGGGCGGTGTGCACTATCGGGCCGAGGTGTCACGCGACGAGACTGGCGCGCCGCGGGTGCGGGTGATCCGTCGCCATCATGGTTCGGAACAGGTGCTGGAGTTCGACGACGAATTCTTCCGCTCCAGCGAGTACGGCATGATGCGTGCCCTGGCGGAAAGCCTCGACGGCCTGATCGAAGAGGGCGCCTGGGTGCAGCGCGGCGAGCGGCGCCAGCCCGTACGCGATTTCACCGAGGCCATGGACTGGCTGATGCAGGAGGCCCGCCGCGGCATCAACATCCAGCGCTACAAGGGTCTCGGCGAGATGAACCCGGAGCAGCTCTGGGAGACGACCATGAATCCGGAGACGCGGCGCCTGCTGCAGGTGCGCATCGAGGATGCCATCGCCGCCGACGAGGTGTTCACCACCCTGATGGGGGATCAGGTCGAGCCGCGCCGCGAGTTCATCGAGCAGAACGCCCTGCTGGTCGGCAATCTCGACATCTGATCCGGCTCCGGCTCGTGCGGAAGCCGACGGGCCTGCCCGGCCTCAGTTGGCCGCGTGCTCGTACAGCCCCATGTCGCGGGCGCGGCGTTCCTGCTCCAGCTGCTTCATGATCAGCCCCAGCGCATCGCTGTAGGGGACCACCTGGTTGCGGCGAATGATCTCGCGGCCTTCCTTGCTCTGGGCAAAGCGGATGAATTCACGGATTTCCGGGTGCTCCATCTGGCGCTGGAGGTTGTAGACCAGATACAGCGGGCGGTAGAGCATGTACTTGCCGGAGCGGATGTCCTCCGGGGTGGGGTGGATGCCCTCCAGGGAGAGAATCTTCACATTCCGCTTGCGCGCGCTGCTGATGCCGGTGACGCCGATGCCGTAGCGTCCGGCGTCGGATTCCAGGCGTTTCTCCAGTGGTCCGCTGGACTTGAAGAACTCGCTTGCCCTGAATTCCTGTTCGAAATTCGCGAATACCAATTTCCTGAGCGCATGCCCCACCCCCGAGATCTTGCTCCTGCGGGCATAGACCTCGATGGGGTGATCCTCGCCACCCAGTTCCTTCCAGTTGGTGATCTCGCCCAGGTAGATGGCGCGCAGCTGTTTGAGCGAGATGTCGCTGACCGGGTTGTCCCGGTGGGTGATGACGACCAGCGCATCCCAGGCCACGGGCTGCATGCGTGCCTTGAGCTCCTTCGGATTGCCTTCGATCTTGTAGCGGCAGGAGCCGCCAATGTCGGCCTTGCCGGCGGCGACCTCGCGGATGCCGCGGGTTGCTCCGCCGCCCTGGATGTCGATGTGGATGCCGGACTTCTTCTCCCAGGCGGCGGCGAGGTCTTTCATGAAGGCCTTCTTGGTGATGCCGCAGCCCACCCAGGTGAGGGTCTTGCCGGATTCTTCCGCGAGGGTCAGGGAGGGCAGCAGGAACAGCAGCAGGCAGGTCAGGCGCAGAGGGATCATCACAGGGTCTCCGACAATGGTGGACGAACCCGGATGCGATGCATCCGGAAAAGGCATTCCCTGTGAGTGGAAAGTGGTGCGTGTCGCCCGTTGTAGTTATGGTTCTGCCCGGAGTGGGCTAGGCGTGAGAGGATTAATAGAACGGATGCCCCGCCCTGTCCATTGGCCAATAGGGCAATGTGCGGCTCCAAGGGGCCAGGAACGAGGGACTTGGGACCAGGGTTGGCGAGGCTTCGTTTTTTCTCGTTCCAGGTAACTCGTCCCTCGAAACTGTTCGTTGTTGCACATCCGCTTTCGCGGCTGCGCGTGGCTTTCTTTGCTTGCCCAAAGA
>JALWNJ010000386.1 GCA_026995955.1 Gammaproteobacteria bacterium | reverse complement strand
GCATCATCGGCTCCTTGAGCAAGGCATCGAAGTCCTCCTTCGACAGTCGCATCAGCCGTCCCGGGGTCTTCATGGTGACCGTGGCGTTGCGCTCCGTGCCCGAGATCAGCGCCTCCTCGCCGAAACTGTCGCCGGGGCCCAGGGTGGCCAGCCGAATGGCGCGTCCCCCCTGGCTGCGAACCACCTCGCAACGACCCTCGACGAGAATGTAGAAATAGTCGCCTTCCTCGCCCTGGCGCACGATCTTCTGGCCGGCCTGTGCCGGCATCTCCTCCATGCGCAGGAACAGCGCCTGGATGTTGGCCGGCGGGATGCGGTGGAAGGCCGGAGTCTGCAGCAGGCGGGTCATCCAGTCGTCCGGGTTGCTGTCGCCTTGCAGTTCCTCCACCTGATAGCTGCCGGTCTGATCCCAGGTCAGCATCAGGTCGAGCATGTCGCTGTCGATGCGCAGGATCTCGGCCTCGCTCGCGGTGCGTGCGGTCAGCGTGCGCGGCTTGACATGGGCCAGCGGGAAGCGCGCCTCGCCGGTTCCGCCCTCGATGCGCTTGACCACCTTGCCCTGATCGTCCACCAGTTCCACCGTGCCGTCCAGCACGTAGACATGGTGCCGATCCTGGTCGCCCTTGCGGAACACCACCTTGCCGCGGGGCAGGCGCTCGGTCTCTATCTTGCCCAGCAGGTCGCGCTGGTGCTCGGCGCGCAGTGCGTCGATGGGCGAGAGGGAAAGTATCTTCTGCTTGTCCACCATCGGCTGCCTCAGCTGTCCGTGCGGGTGATGTCGATGTGCAGGGTCAGTCGCTGGCCCGGTCGCAGCAGGCCGTCGTCGCGGATGCGGTTCCAGCGGCGGATGTCGGCCACGCTGACCCGGAAACGGCTGGCGATGCGATACAGCGAATCGCCCTTGCGTACGGTATAGCGTATGGTGCGCGGCTTGCCTACGGGCAGATTCGCACTGACGCGCATCGGTCGCAGGCCCTGGAGGCTGGCGGCCGACTTCCAGATCACCAGGGTCTGTCCCGGGCGCAGGGGATCACGCGGCGCCATGCCATTCCACTTTGCCAGCTGGCGCACGCCCACGCCATGGGCACGGGCGATGTCCCACAGGGTGTCGCCGTGCCGCACGCGGTAATCGATGCGGGTCTTGCCGTGAGGGGTGCTGCGCAAGCGCGCCTTGCGCTGCTGTTCGGACAGGGTGTAGCGCGTCAGCGGTCGGCTCGAAGTGGGCACCAGCAGGTGATGGCCGGCACGGATCCGGTGCCCGCGCAGGCCGTTCACCTCCTTCAGCACCGCGACCGTCGTGTGGTAACGCCGGGCGATGTGGCTCAGGGTCTCGCCGATGCGGATGCGGTGGCGTACCCAGGTCACGCGCTGGTCCGCCGGAAGCTGCTGGATGCGCTCGGAAAACAGGGTGGCCTTGTCAATGGGCAGCAGCAGGCGGTGCGGCCCGTGGGGCGAGGTGGCCCAGCGGTTGAAGGCGGGATTGAGCTGATACAGTTCCTCCAGGCTCATGTCGGCCAGTTCCGCGGCCAGCGCCAGGTCGATCTGTCCGCCGGTGTCCACCGCCACCAGATAGGGCTGGTTCTCCACCGGCCACAGCTCGATGCCGTACAGGGCCGGGTTGCGCACGATCTCGGCCACCGCCAGCAGCTTGGGCACGTAGTAGCGGGTCTCGCGCGGCAGTTTCAGGTGCCAGAAGTCGGTGGGCCGGCCATGCTTGCGGTTGTGGCGGATGGCCTTGCGCACATTGCCGGCGCCGGCGTTGTAGGCGGCCAGGGCCAGCAGCCAGTCACCGTCGAACTGGCGGTTCAGGCGTACCAGATAGTCCAGCGCCGCGCGCGTGGAGGCCAGAATGTCCCGGCGGCCGTCGTACCACCAGTCCTGCCTGAGCCCGAAATGGCGACCGGTGGAGGGGATGAACTGCCAGATGCCGGCCGCGCGGCCATGGGAGTAGGCAAAGGGCACAAAGGCGCTCTCGACCACTGGCAGCAGCACCAGCTCCGCCGGGACGCCCCGTTCGCGGGCCTCTTCGTAGATCAGGTGCAGATAGGGTTCGCCGCGCGCCGTCACCCGCTGCAGAAAGTCCGGGTTGCACTGGTGCCAGGCAATGAACTGCTGCACCGAGGGCTGGTCGCTGTAGTCGGGCAGGCCGAACTCGCTGCGCAGGTCTTCCCAGAAATCGTCCTCGTCCTGCAGCGGCTCCGGCGCCGGCGCTGTCACCGAGGTGGCGACGAAGGGCTGGTCGGCCTCGGCTCGCTCGGCCGGCGTCTCCGATGCGGGTGGGACAGAAGG
>JALWNJ010000385.1 GCA_026995955.1 Gammaproteobacteria bacterium | reverse complement strand
GGGGGGGGGTGGGGGCGGAGGGTGGTGAGGGGGGCCGGGGGGGGGCGGCGGTGCGGCGGGCCGAGGTGCCTGGGCGGGGGCGGGGTTGGTGGCCGGGAGCAGCGGGTGTTGGTGTGGCGCGGCGTTGAAGTCTTTGGCCGCGTCGCGGCCAGCGGGCGATAATGCCGCCATGAGCGACAACCCCTTCGAACATCTGGGCCGCATCGTCGTCGAGACCGGGCCGGCGCCACGCCATGCGGTGATCTGGCTGCACGGGCTGGGCGCCGATGGTCACGATTTCGAGCCCGTCGTGCCGGAACTGGCAGGCGCGCTGCCTGTTCCGGTGCGCTTCGTCTTTCCCCATGCCCCGGTGATGCCGGTGACCATCAATGGCGGCACGGCGATGCGGGCCTGGTACGACTTCCTTGCCCTGGAGCCCGGTCGGGGCGAGAACCGGCGTCATCTGCAGCAGGCGCGCGAGGCCGTGCTGGGGCTGGTGGCGGAACAGGAGGCCGCCGGTATCGAGCGGCAACACATCGTGCTGGCGGGCTTTTCGCAGGGTGGAGTGATCGCCCTGCTGGCGGCCCTGGCCGCCGATCCGCCCGTGGCCGGGGTGATGGGGCTGTCCACCTACCTGCCGCTGCCGGAAGGCGAGCCGCTGCCCTGCCGCGGGATGCCGGTGTTTCTCGCCCATGGCGATCTGGACGAGGTGCTGCCCTTCTTCCTGGGCATGCGCGCCCGGGATCGCCTTCGGGCGGCGGGGTGTCGGGTGGAATGGCACGAATACTCCATGGGTCATGCCGTGTGCAGCGAGGAGATCGGCCACATTGGCCGCTGGCTGGCCGCCGTGCTGCGTGGGGACGGCTGACTGGCGAATCGCGTCCGGCCTGCTAGGCTTCAGGAATGAACGACATCCGACATCGGACAGGCAGTGCGCTGGAAGCGGGTGCCGAACTCCTGCCCAACAGTCCGCTGTGGCAGCGGGTTCCGTCCCGTGACGAGCGCGGCCGGCCGCTGTCCGATTTCATGATGATCATCCCTGGCCTGGCACGGCGGCCGGCGGCACAGTTGCGCGAGACGCTGGCGCGCATCGAAGGGGTACTGCGCCGCTACGGGGACACGGTGGTGTTCGCCGATGTGAACCTGCGGCTCAATGTGCTGTGGGTGACGGTGCGCCCGGTGCCCGGCATCTGTCTGGAGCTGCCCACGGTGATCAAGTACTATGTGCCCGAGGCGCTGCTGGTGGCCGAACGGCTGCGCCCGCGGGCCTGAGCAGACGCGCGCCCACGGCTACAGCCGGAAACGGGACACCACCTCGGCCAGTCGTTCCGCCAGCTTGCGCAGTCGCACGCCGGCCTCGTGGATGTTGCCGGTCATGTCGGTGGTACGGTGACAGACCTCGCTGATGTTGATCACGTTCTGGTTGATCTCCTCGGCAACCGCGGTCTGTTCCTCGGCGGCACTGGCGATCTGGGCATTCATGTCGTTCACGGTGTCGACCGACTCGGTGATGCCACGAAGCGCCGCGCCGGCCTCGCCGGCCATCTGCACCGTGCTGCTGGCGGATTCAGCGCTGCGGGTCATGACCTCGGTGGCCTGGGCGGCGCCACTCTGCAGTCGCTCGATCATCTGCTGGATCTCCTGCGTGGCCTCCTGGGTGCGGCTGGCGAGGGTGCGCACCTCGTCGGCCACCACGGCGAAGCCGCGCCCCTGCTCGCCGGCCCGGGCCGCCTCGATGGCGGCATTGAGCGCCAGCAGATTGGTCTGTTCGGCGATGCCGCGGATGACATCCAGAATGGAGCCGATTTCCTGGCTGTTGGCCTCCAGCTCGTGAATCACCCGGGCCGCCTCGTCCACCTCCCCGGCCAGGCGGTTGATCGACTGCACGACCTCGCCCACCACATCGTTGCCCTGCAGTGCTGCCTCGCGTGCCTGTGCCGTGGCTCGCGCGGCCTGTTCGGCATTGCTGGCCACCTCTTGCGCGGTGGCGCTCATTTCGGTAATGGCCGTGGCCACCTGCTCGGTCTGGTTGCGTTGCTGGTCGGCACCGTGGCGTGCCTGTTCGGCCAGGTCGACGAAACCGCCGGTGGTCTGGTCGATGTCGCGTGCCGCATCGCGCAGGTTTTCGATCAGGCCGACGAAGTGGTCCGCCATCCGGTTGAACTCGACGGCGATGTCGCGCAGCTCATCCCGGGTCTGCACCTGGAGGCGGCGGGTGAGGTCGCCCTGCGCCATGGCGCGCGAGGTCTCCACCATCTGTTTCATGATGCCGAAGAAGCTGATGCTGAAGGCCACGAACAGGTAGGCGACGAAGA
>JALWNJ010000384.1 GCA_026995955.1 Gammaproteobacteria bacterium | reverse complement strand
ATCGACTGCGGGCGGCTAGGCTACGTGCCCGGAGGAGGCGCGGTGGGGCGGAGGAAGCGACGGGAAGGACACGAGAACCATGAGCGCTGGCTGGTCTCCTATGCCGACTTCATCACCCTGCTGTTCGCCTTCTTCGTGGTCATGTATGCCGTCTCCTCGATCAACGAGGGCAAGTACCGCGTCCTGTCCGATACCATTGAGGCGGCCTTCAAGAGCGAGAAGGGTTTCGAGGAGGAGAACCGTGCCCTGCAACCGATCCAGATCGGCGAGCCGGGCACCGAGGCCCGAACCGAGCCGATGGACCTGCAGGAGAAGCCGACCGAGGCCGACGCCCTCTTGCCCGATCGGCAGGTGCTGGAACACGCCGCGCAGGTGGTCGATACCATGGCCGACGAGCTGCAGCAGACGCTGCTGCCGCAGATCAAGGACGATCTGGTCGATGTCCGTCGCAACAAGCTGTGGCTGGAGGTAGAGATCAAGAGCAGCCTGCTGTTCCCCAGCGGCAGCGCGCGCATCTCGCCCGCGGCGGTGCCGGTGCTCAAGCGCATCGCCGAGGTGCTCAAGCCCTTCCCCAACCGCATTCATGTCGAGGGCTTCACCGACAATGTGCCGATCCACAACCCGGTCTATCCCTCCAACTGGGAGCTGTCGGCCGCGCGCGCGGCCAGTGTGGTGCGGCTGCTGAGCCGCTACGGGCTCGACCCGGAGAAGATGGCCGCCATCGGCTACGGCGAATACCGGCCCGTGGCCGACAACAGCACGCCCGAAGGGCGCCGGCGCAACCGGCGCGTGGTGCTGGTGGTATTGCCGGCCAGCGGCAAGCGCGCCCGCAGCGGCCCCGAGGTGCTGCGCGAGGACCTGCAGCTGCAGCAGGCCGGTGACGAGCTGCAGCGCACCATCGAGGCCCTGCCGGGCGCGGGAGGGCGCTGAGATGCGCGTATGGGCCGTGGCCAACCAGAAGGGGGGCGTGGGCAAGACCACCACGGCGGTCACCCTGGGCGGCTGGCTCGCGCGCCGCAGGCAGCGTGTACTGCTGGTCGATCTCGATCCGCACGGATCGCTCACCAGCTATTTCGGTTTCGACCCCGAAAGCAACCCCAAAAGCGGGTATGTACTGTTCAAGCGCGCCGCCGAACGCAAGCCACTGAACGCCCATGACCAGATCGAACACACCCGGGTCGAGGGGCTGGACCTGCTCTGTGCCTCCACGGCCATGGCCACCCTGGACCGACAGCTCGGTACCACCGAGGGCATGGGGCTGGTGATCGCCCGCACCCTGCGCGAACTGGATGGCGACTACGACTATGCCATCATCGATTGCCCGCCCATGCTCGGGGTGCTGATGGTCAATGCGCTGGCGGCCTGCCAGCATCTGATCATCCCGGTGCAGACCGAGTTCCTGGCCCTCAAGGGACTGGAGCGCATGTTGCGCACGCTGCAGATGGTCCAGCGCTCGCGTGACTTCTCGCTCGAGTACACCATCGTGCCGACCCTTTTCGACAAGCGCACGCGCGCCTCGCTGGATACCCTGCGTACCCTGCGCGAGCGCTACCCCGACAGCCTCTGGGACGGTGTCATACCGGTCGATACCCGCTTCCGCGAGGCCAGCCTGGCCGGGGTGCCGCTGTCCATCATGCGGCCCGGCGCGCGTGGTGCCCAGCACTACCGGCAGCTGCTGGAATACCTGCTGCAGGAAGAGCCGGCGCCGGCCGCCATCAACAGCTGAGGCAACCGCCATGGCCGAAGAACCCAAAACCATCACCCTGGTCGAGCAGCAGCATGCGCTGGATGCCTATCTCGACAGCCTGCTGGCCGAGGCGACCGAGCCTGAGCCGGCCCCCGCGCCCGAAGCGCCGCCGGTGGCGCTGCAGGTGGTCGAGCCGGCGTCCGCCGAAGCCGACGAAATCGGGACGCCGGTGGTTGAGGCGCCTGCCGTGGCGCCGCCACCTGCACCTGAGCAGGCGCGGCAATCCGAGCCGCGCCCGGAATGGGCCGAGGGCCGTTTCCAGTGTCTCATCTTCCGCGTGCTGGGACTCAAGCTCGCGGTTCCACTGGCCCGCCTCAACGGCATCCTGCCCTGGGACGAGGATCTGACCCGTATGCCCGGCCATGCGCCCCACTTCCTCGGCCTGATGAAGGCCCATGGCGAGACGGTACAGGTGGTGGACACCGCGCGCATCGTGATGCCGGCCGACCGCCAGCCCCCGGCGATCGGCGAGCAGGAACGGCCGTTGCCGAGCCATGTCATCCTCGTTGGCCAGCGGCGCTGGGGCCTGGCCTGCGACGGGCTTTCCGATACCATCACCCTGGAGCCGGACGAAGTGCACTGGCGCAGCCGCCGTGGCAAGCGCCCGTGGCTGGCCGGGACGGTCATCGAACAGATGTGTGCGCTGCTCGATGTGGATGCGCTGGTGCGGCTGCTCGAGCAGAAGACGCCGTCTCTGGATGAGCAGGCCGGCTGAATCTGGCACGGAATCTGCTATAACCTCTACAAAGGCCCGATGCCGCGGATCCGGCGACGGTTTTTTGACGCAACCGGTAAGGAGCGACCCTCATGAGCGAAAACGCCGCAGCCCTGTCCGATCACCTGCAGTGCGTGACCTTCACCCTGGCAGAGGAGACCTACGCCATCGATGTCATGCAGGTGCAGGAAGTCCTGCGCGTCAGCGAGATTGCACCGGTGCCCGGTGCGCCCGATTATGTGCTGGGCATCATCAACCTGCGCGGCAATGTGGTGGCCGTGATCGATGCCCGCGCACGCTTTGGCCTGCCGCCCCACGAGATGGACGACATGACCCGTATCGTCATCATCGAGGCCAAGGACAATGTCATCGGCATCCTCGTCGACAGCGTGGCCGAGGTGGTGGAGCTGGACAAGTCCGAGATCGAGCCGGCCCCGGCAGTGGGCAACGACGAAACCGCGCGCTACATCAAGGGGGTGGCCAATCACAACGGCAATCTGATCATCCTCGTCGACCTCAACAACCTGCTGTCCGAAGAGGAATGGCAGGACGTGGCCAGCCTCTGACGAAACCGTGACGCCATGGCCGACCGTGTCGACATCCCGCCCCTGCATCCGGTCTGGCCCACCCGGCCGGCCCCGCAGCGGCGTCCCGTGCCGCCGCGGCAGGAACAGGAACGGCGCCCTCCGCGCGATCATCAGCGGCAAAAGCCCGCGCAGGACGGCGACCGGCCAGAAATAGACGAATACGCATGACTCTGCTGCCCGACAATCCGGTCGTCATCCTGCCCGTGCTGGCCGGGCTGAGTGCCGCGCTGGTCCTGGCGCTGGTGGCCCTGTTCCGCAGCCTGCGCGTGACGCGCGCCCTGCGCCGAGACATCCGGCTGCTGCAGGCCGATGTGCTTACCCTGCGCGGTGCCGTCAGTGCGTTGGCTCAGGAAGAGGTCGATGCCGGCCTGCGCCGGGAGCAGATCGAACAGCGGCTGCGGGGGTTGCACACCCGGCAGGATCGGCTCGAGCTACAGGGGCGCAGCGACAAGCCCTATGCGCAGGCCATCCAGCTCGTGCGTCGCGGTGCCGGCCCCGACGAGATCATGCAGGCCTGCGGCCTCAATCGCGGCGAGGCCGAACTCATCCTCTCGCTGCACGGCAATCGCTGAATGCCAGACGGGCAAAATCCCCTTTTTAGGCGTGGCCCGCGTTGCGGTCGGTAGGGGCGTGGAAGTAGAAGCTCGCCTCGGCCTCCTCGCGGCATTCCTGCAGCAGGGCGGCGAGCCGAGATTCGGCATCGCTGATCGGTGCGCAGTCCTCGCAGCCCGGATCACCACAGGGCTGGCGCGAGTGCAGCCAGAAGTGCACGGCACCGGACAGCAGGCCGGAGGCGATCTCCCACGGATCGGCCTGGGGGTTCTGCTCCATCATGCGGTTGCCAAGCTCCACCACCTCGCGGGCGGCGTCGTCGAAGGGCGTGGGCAGTTCGTTTTCGTCGTTCATGGCGTGTTCCGGTCCGTTGCGTGTTCGGTGTCGTCGTCCCAGGGCGTGCGGCCGCTGAGATGAAAGGCGAAGGCCAGTACCTCGGCCACCGCCACATAGAGCGCGCGCGGGATCTCCGCGCCCAGCGGCAGGGGCTCCAGCAGTTGCGCCAGTTCCGGCCGTTCCTGGATTGGCACCCCATGTTCCAGGGCGATGGCAACGATCTCCTCGGCCACCGGCCCGCGGCCGCTGGCCGTGATGCGTGGCGCGTGGCTGCCATCGTAGTGCAGGGCCACCGCGCGCTCAATCCCCTCATTGGGTTCCTCACTGCGCCGTTTCATGCCTCGAACCTCAGCGTGGGCAGATCGTCGGTGCAAAGCGGCTCCCGGATCAGGCCGGTCTGGCATTGCAGGCCGGCCACCTCCAGCCCCTGTGCGTCGAGCCGGTCCCGAAGCCGCTCCAGGTGCCGTTCGAACAGGGCGCGCGTGGCCTCCTGCTCGACCAGGATGCGACACCCGAAGCGCGCCGCCTGCAGCCAGGCGTCGAACTGTACCGGGCCCAGCCTCGGCAGGTCCAGGGCCAGCCGCACCCGCCACACCGCCTCGGGGGCCTCGCGCGTGTCGCGGCCATCCGGCGCCTCGCGCTCGATGTACAGGGCCACCACCCCCAGGCTGCCGTCGGGCTGCAGATAGGGCAGCTCCAGCCTCAGCTGTGTCGGGGACGGTGTTTCGCTGCCGCCCGGTCGCTGCAGGCCGTGTCCTGCCTGCAGCAGCCGCAGCCGCGACAGGGCGCCCTCCGCCTGCTGCAGCAGGGATTCGATCAGGCCCCGTTCGTTGTCGGCACGGGACGCCTGGGCCCCGGTGGCTGCCTGCGGCGGTTGCGGTTCCGGCCAGCGGCCGAGTGGCGGGCGTACGGCTGGTGCGGCCTCGGCCCCGCCGCGCGTGGCCGCTGCGGCCGGCATCGTGGTCGCGCGATCCGCGCCCTGCCGGGCCAGTGCCTGCTCGGCGCGGGCGATGAGCCGCAGCAGGCCCTGCTTCAGGTCGCCCTCTGATGCGTGATTGGCGCGGTTAGAGGCCCCGGATTCCGGGGGCACCAGCCCGAGCCGCCGCAGCGCCTGTTCCAGATCCTGCGGGCGGGTCAGCGCCTGCTGGCGGGGCAGGGCCTCGAACAGGCGTTCGAGCGGCCGTTTCAGTTCCGCCGGCAGTCGTGGATCGGCGGCCAGCGTCTGCAGCGCGGCCAGCGCCCGTGGCAGCGACTGCTGCAGCGGCAGGGCCTGCTGCAGCAGGCTGCGCACGGCGGCCAGCGTCTGTCCGGCCGCGCTGCGGGCCTCGCCCGGCGTGGTCGGATTCGACGGCGCATCGAGGGCCGTCTGGCGCAGCGAGAACAGCGGGCGCGGGCCAGCCTCCATCACTTCGAGCTGCACCCGGGTGCCGGGTACAAGCGGCAGATCGGTGCGCAGGCTGAACTCCAGGCCGCCGGCGCGCAGCGTAATGGTGCCCGGCGCGGTGCCGGCCCGTGGTGGCAGCACCGTGGCCTCCAGCCGGCTGCCGGGCGCCAGGCGCAGCCCCTCGATCCGGCTGCCGGTCAGCAACCGTGCCAGTTGCGTGTTGTTGGGCTCGACGATCATTGCTATGTTGTGCCACCCGGAACCCGTGTCTGTGTCCCAGTATATGACCATCCTTCCCTTCCTGCTTCCCGACAGCCTGCCGCACTCGGGCCCGGCCTGCCGCGCGGATGGCAAGGCGGCCCGAAGCTGTCCGTTTTCCCGGTTCCCGGCCCTGTCATGAGCCGTGGCCGCGTCATCGTCGGCATGTCCGGGGGTGTGGACTCCTCGGTGGCCGCCTGGCTGCTGCACGAGCAGGGCTGGGAGGTCGAGGGCCTGTTCATGAAGAACTGGGAGGAGGACGACGAGGCCGGCTACTGCGCGGCCGAGGCCGATCTGCGCGATGCCCGCGCGGTGTGCGAGCGGCTCGGCATCCCCCTGCACACGGTCAACTTCTCGGCCGAGTACTGGGACCGGGTGTTCGAGTACTTTCTCGCCGAGTACCGCGCCGGGCGCACCCCCAACCCGGACATCATGTGCAACCGCGAGATCAAGTTCCACGCCTTTCTCGATCATGCCCTGGGAACGCTGGGCGCGGAGCGCATCGCCACCGGCCACTATGCCCGCACCGAACGCGACTGCGAGGGGCGGGTGCGCCTGCTGCGCGGCGTCGATCGCAACAAGGATCAGAGCTACTTCCTGTGCATGCTCGGTCAGCACCAGCTCTCGCCGGCCCTGTTCCCGGTGGGCGAGCTGGAAAAGCCGCGCGTGCGCGAGATCGCCCGCGAGCTGGGGCTGGTCACGCACGACAAGAAGGACAGCACCGGCATCTGCTTCATCGGCGAACGGCGCTTTCGCGACTTCCTCAAGCGTTTCCTGCCGGCACAGCCGGGCGACATCGTCACCCCCGAGGGCGAGGTCATCGGCCGTCACGAGGGACTGATGTACCATACCCTGGGGCAGCGCCGCGGGCTGGGCATCGGCGGGCGGGCCGGCGCTGACGAGGCCCCCTGGTTCGTGGTGGGCAAGGACCTCGAGCACAACCGCCTCATCGTTGCCCAGGGACACGATCACCCGCTGCTGATGAGCGCGGCGCTGGAGGCCGGGCAGCTCAACTGGATCGCGGGTGCGCCGCCCCGCGCGCCGCTGCGCTGCACCGCCCGCATCCGCTATCGTCAGGCCGATCAGCCCTGCCGCCTGGAGCCGTTGGGCGAGGGTCGCTGTCGGGTGGTGTTCGACACGCCCCAGCGCGCGGTCACACCGGGTCAGGCGGTGGTGTTCTACGACGGCGAGGCGTGTCTGGGCGGGGCCATCATCGAACGCGCCCTGAACGGGATAGACTGAGCGCAAGCATGGAAAGAAACCTGCACAACCAGACCCTGGCCCTGGCGGGCCTGTTCCAGGCCGTGCGGCTGGTGCAGCAGCAGGCCCGCGAGGGCTTTGTCGAGCCGGGGCCGAAGGCGGCCAGCCTGGGCAGCCTGTTCGTGTTCGACGCGCCCGATCTGGAATCCGTCTATGGCGGGCTGCCCGGTCTGCGGCTGGGTCTGGAGACGCTGGTCGAGCAGCTGCGCCCGGCCGATCCGCAGCAGGCCATGGAGCTGACCCGCTACGGCATTGGCCTCATGCACCTGGAACGGCGCCTGCACCGCAACCGCGAGGCGCAGCAACGGTTGCGCCAGGGCCTGCAGCGGGTGGACGAGCAACGCCGCTACTTCGACGCCATCAACGACACCGTGATCGCTGCCCTGGGCGACCTGTACCACGAGGTCGTCTCGCCGCTGGGTCCGCGCATCCTGGTACAGGGCGAGCAGCGCCATCTGGCCGATGCCGGGCAACAGGCGCTGATCCGCGCCCTGCTGCTGGCCGGCATCCGCGCCGCCGTGCTGTGGCGCCAGGCGGGCGGCAGCCGCTGGCGCCTGCTGCTGCAGCGCGGGCGCATCCAGCACATCGCCGAAGAGGCGCTGAAGGTGCTGCAACTGTCATGACCCGGGCCGCAAGCTGGTAAAATGCCCAGTTTCCGCTGACGGCTGAATCGCGATGACCACTGTTCGTACCCGTTTTGCCCCCAGCCCCACCGGCTACCTGCATGTCGGTGGCGCCCGTACCGCGCTGTTCTCCTGGCTGCATGCCCGCAAGCATGGCGGCCAGTTCGTGCTGCGCATCGAGGACACCGACCTGGAGCGCTCCACCGAGGAGTCGGTCAACGCCATCCTCGAGGGCATGGCCTGGCTCGGGCTCGACTACGACGAGGGGCCGTTCTACCAGACCCACCGCTTCGACCGCTACAACGAGATCATCGACCGGCTGGTCGAGCAGGGACTGGCCTACCGCTGCAGCTGTTCGAAGGAACGCCTCGACCGCCTGCGCGAGGAACAGATGGCGCGCAAGGAAAAGCCGCGCTACGACGGCCATTGCCGCACCCGCGAGGTCTCTCCCGACGAGCCGCATGTGGTGCGCTTTCGCAACCCGGACGAGGGCGTGGTGGTGTTCGAGGACCTGGTGCGCGGCACCATGCGCTTCGACAACCGCGAGCTGGACGACCTCATCATCCGCCGCAGCGACGGCTCGCCCACCTACAACCTCACCGTGGTGGTGGACGATCACGACATGGGCATCACCCATGTCATCCGCGGCGACGATCACATCAACAACACCCCGCGCCAGATCAACCTGCTGCGTGCCCTGGGCTGGGACCTGCCGCAGTATGCCCATGTGCCGATGATCCTCGGCGACGACGGCAGCCGCCTTTCCAAGCGCCACGGTGCGGTCAGCGTGCTGCAGTACCGCGACGACGGCTTCCTGCCCGAGGCCCTGCTCAACTACCTGGTGCGGCTGGGCTGGTCGCATGGCGACCAGGAGCTGTTCAGCATCGACGAGATGGTGCAACTGTTCGACATCCGCGAGGTCAACCGGGCGCCGTCCAGCTTCAACACCGAGAAGCTGCTGTGGATCAACCAGCAGTACCTCAAGGCGGCCGACCCGGCCCATGTCGCGCGCCTGCTGTCGCCGCACCTGGGACGGCTGGGCATCGACCCGGCCGAGGGCCCGGATGTGGTGGCCGTGGTCGAGGCGCAGCGCGAGCGCGCCCGCACCCTGGTGGAGCTGGCCGAGATCTCCGTCTTCTACTGGCGTGACCCGGAGGACTACGACCCCAAGGCGGCAAAGAAGGCCTTCCGGCCCGAGGCTGCCCGGGCCCTGCGGAGCGCTGCAAGCCATCTCGAGGCCGTGTCGGAGTGGGCACGCGGACCGCTGCACGAGGCCATCCAGGCTACCGTGGAGGCGCTCGGGGTGGGTTTCGGCAAGGTCGGCATGCCGCTCAGGCTGGCCATCACCGGTGGCAAGCCCGCTCCCGATCTCGACCTGACCCTGGAACTGGTCGGCCGCGAGGCCAGCCTGCGCCGCATCCGGCGCGCCGTGGAACACATCGAATCCGCCACCGGCGGCGAGGAAGCCAGCGCATGAGCCAGGAACACAAGCCGAAGAGCAACTTCATCCGCCAGATCATCGACAACGATCTGGCCTCGGGCAAGGTGGATCATGTCGCCACCCGTTTTCCCCCGGAGCCCAACGGCTACCTGCACATCGGCCATGCCAAGTCCATCGTGCTCAACTTCGGCATCGCCGAGGACTATCACGGCACCTGCAACCTGCGCTTCGACGACACCAATCCGCACAAGGAGAACATCGAGTTCGTGCAGGCCATCCAGGAGGACGTGCGCTGGCTGGGCTACGACTGGGGCGACCGCCTGTTCTACGCCTCCGACTACTTCGATCGGCTCTACGAATTCGCCATCGAGCTGATCGAGAAGGGCAAGGCCTATGTCTGCGACCTTACCCCGGAGCAGATGCGCGAATACCGCGGCACCCTCACCGAGCCGGGCCGCGACAGTCCCTACCGCAATCGCAGCGTGGAGGAGAACCTGGACCTGTTCCGGCGCATGAAGGCCGGCGAGTTCGAGGACGGCAGCCGCGTGCTCCGTGCCAAGATCGACATGGCCTCGCCCAACCTCAACCTGCGCGACCCGGTGCTGTACCGCATCCGCCGCGGCGCGGTGCACCACCAGACCGGCGAGGAGTGGTGCATCTATCCGATGTACGACTTCACCCATCCGCTGTCGGATGCCCTCGAGGGCATCACCCACTCCCTCTGCACCCTGGAGTTCGAGGACCATCGGCCGCTCTACGACTGGGTGCTGGACAATGTCTCCGCCCCCTGTCACCCGCAGCAGATCGAATTCGCCCGCCTCAATCTCCAGTACACGGTGATGAGCAAGCGCAAGCTCACCCGCCTGGTGGAAGAGGGCCATGTCGCCGGCTGGGACGACCCGCGCATGCCGACCATCTCCGGCCTGCGCCGGCGCGGCTATACGCCGGCCGCGTTCCGCGACTTCTGCGACCGCATCGGCGTCTCCAAGGCCGACAACTCGGTGGAGATGGGCATCCTCGAGAGCTGCATCCGCGACGATCTCAACCGCCATGCAC
>JALWNJ010000383.1 GCA_026995955.1 Gammaproteobacteria bacterium | reverse complement strand
GCCCTGGCGCAAGCTGTTCCAGCCCGACAACTTCAATGTCTTCCTCGGCGCCTGCGTGCTGGTGATGGTGCTGTGGAAGCTCCGCGCCGGGGTGTCGCCGGGGCTGGACATCCACTTCCTCGGCATTACCACGCTGGTGCTGATGTTCGGGTGGGAGATGGCGGTGATCGCCTCCACCGTGATCCTTGCCGGGCTGACTTATTTCGGAGAGGGCGTCTGGTCCGACTTTCCGGCCAACGCGTTTGTGACCGGGATCATACCTGCCAGCGTGACGGCAGGTGTACTCTGGCTGGCAGAGCGGTACCTGCCGCGGCACTTCTTCATCTATGTCTATGTGGGGGCCTTCTTCGGCGGCGCACTGGCGATCGTCGCCAGCGCCCTGTTCGCGGCGGGCCTGCTGTGGCTCAGCGGGGCCTATTCACCGGCCCAGCTGTGGCGCGAGTTCATCGCCTATCTGCCGCTGCTGGCGCTGCCGGAGGGGTTCCTCAACGGCATGATCATGACCGGACTGGTGGTGCTCAAGCCCCAATGGGTGGCAACTTTCAGCGACGAACGGTATCTAAAGGGGAAATGAGGCCCGGCGCGCCCGTCGGGTGAAAGTTTACAGCGGGTGGGGGCTTTGCCAGAATGGCGGGGCATCCCGACCGAATCCCGGTTCCAAGCGCAACGACGAGGAGAACTCGACATGAAGAAAATGACTGCAATCGCCCTCGGGCTGGCCATGATGGGCATGACGGCCGCCGCCAACGCGGCCGATGGACAGGCCGTCTATCGTCAGGCCTGCTTTGCCTGCCACGACAGCGGTGCCGCCGGCGCACCCAAGCTGGGTGACAAGGCCGCCTGGGCACCCCGTATTGCCCAGGGCAAGGATGCGCTGTATCACTCGGCGCTGAACGGCAAGAACGCCATGCCGGCCAAGGGTGGCCGCATGGACTTTTCCGACGAGGACGTCAAGGCCGCCGTGGACTTTATGGTCTCCCAGGCCCAGTAAGTCCCGACAGGCATGCATCGCGAGGGCCCGCCCATGGCGGGCCCTCGCCGTTTGGGCAAGGCGCGGATGCCTCAATGGTGCAGCATGCGCCCACCCTCGACCGGGATGATCTGTCCGGTGACATAGACGGCATCGCGGATCAGGAAACGCACGGTACGGGCGATGTCCTCCGGCGTCCCCTCGCGCTTGAGGGCGGTGCGTTCGATGATCTCCTGGTGTACCGGCCCGTAGGGTTCCTCCTGTTCCGGCCACAGGATGGCGCCGGGTGCCACGCCATTGACCCGTACCTCGGGGCCCAGTTCGCGGGCCAGCGATTCGGTCAGGGTCTTGAGCCCGCCCTTGGCGGCGGAATAGACGGGATAGCCCTTGAGCGGGCGGAAGGCATGGATGTCGATGATGTTGACGATGTTGCCGCGCGTCGCGCGCAGGGCCTCGGCGGCCGCCTGCGCAAGGAACAGCGGTGCCTTGAGGTTGGAGCCCACCAGCACATCCCAGTCGCGCTCGGTGATCTCGCCCAGCGGGGTGGGATAGAAGGTGGAGGCGTTGTTGACGAGCACATCGAGGCGCCCCCAGTGGTCGAGGCAGTGCCGGACCAGCCCGGGGAGGCGCCCGGTCTCCAGCAGATCGGCCTGCACCAGGGTCACCGAGCCGGGGCGGATGGCCTCCAGCTCGCGCTGCAGCGCCTCGGCGTCCTCATGGGAACTGCGGTAGTGCAGGGCGATGTTCATGCCCTCGGCGTGCAGCATGCGCACGATGGCGGCACCGATGCGCCGCGCCGCGCCGGTGATGAGCAGGGTCTTGCCCTCGAGGGATTCGGGCTGGTGCGTCATGAGGCTTGCCGCTGTGTGAAATTGGCGCCACTATTGCCGCTCGTTCGAGCCCTGTCAATGCCATGAACCGACTCCCCGAACCCGATGCCCGCACCCTGGCCGACAGCCGGGCGCTGGAGGCCCGCATCCGTGAGGCCATCGAGGCGGCCGGCGGGGTGCTGCGCTTCGACCGGTACATGGACATGGCCCTGTACGACCCGGACTACGGCTACTACAGCAGTGGCCTGGCCAAGTTCGGGCCGGGCGGCGACTTCGTCACCGCCCCCGAGCTGGGCCCGGTGTTCGGCCGCTGTCTGGCGCGACAGGTGGCAGAGGTGCTGGCCCATCTGGGCGGCGGCGAGGTGCTGGAGTTCGGCGGTGGCTCCGGGGCGCTGGCCGTGGAGCTGCTGCAGGCGCTGGCGCGGCTGGATCGGCTGCCACGGCGCTATCTGCTGCTGGAACCGAGCCCGGTCCTGCGCGCGCGGCAGCAGTTCCGGCAG
>JALWNJ010000382.1 GCA_026995955.1 Gammaproteobacteria bacterium | reverse complement strand
CTGAAGGAGAACGCCGAGTATCACGCCGCCCGTGAGCAGCAGGCCTTCATCGAGGGCCGCATCAAGGAACTGGAGGCCAAGCTGTCCAACGCCCAGATCATCGATGTCAGCAAGCTCAACCGGGACGGCCGCGTGGTGTTCGGCACCACCGTGGTGCTGGAGGACCTCGATTCCGGCGAGGAAGTCATCTACCAGATCGTCGGTGACGACGAGGCCGACATCAAGTCCGGCAAGATCTCGGTCAGCTCACCCATCGCCCGTGCCCTGATCGGCAAGGAGGAGGGCGATGTCGCCGAGGTCCAGGCGCCGGGCGGCATCAAGGAATACGAGATCGTCGAGGTGCGCTACCTCTGAACCCTGCGGGTGCACCACCCTGGTGCCCCACAGCGGCCATCCTGCCCCCGAGCTCACGGCCTTGGCCGCACCATATTGGTGCGGCACTACTGCAATCCTCCCTGCCCCCGAGAACAATTCCCTGTTTTTCAACAAGTTGCTGCGAAAGCAGCTGTTGGCACAATTCCTGCTTGTATCCGAATAACGCGCACCGCGCATCGTGAAACGAACGACCCTGACGGAGAACATTCCAATGAAACAACGCCTGGTAGTGATCGGAAACGGGATGGCGGGCATCCGCACCGTGGAAGAGCTGCTCAAGCTGGAGCCGGAAAAGTACGACATCACCGTGTTCGGTGACGAGCCCTATGGCAACTACAACCGCATCATGCTGTCGCCGGTGCTGGCCGCGGAAAAGACCATCGACGACATCATGCTCAACACCGAAGACTGGTACCGGGAAAATGGCATCACCCTGCACAAGGGCAAGAAGGTCGTTCGCATCGACCGCGCGGCGAGCAAGGTCATCGCCGAGGATGGCACCGAGGCCGAGTACGAACGCCTGCTGATCGCCACCGGTTCCAAGCCCTTCATGCTGCCGATTCCGGGCGTGGATCTGGACGGCGTGGTCGGATTCCGTGACATCCAGGATGTCGAGACCATGATCGAGGCGGCACGCAAGTACCGCAAGGCCGTGGTCATCGGTGGCGGCCTGCTCGGTCTCGAGGCGGCCAACGGCCTGATGAAACAGGGCATGGATGTCACTGTCGTTCACCTGATGGATACCCTGATGGAGCGTCAGCTCGACGCGCCCGCCGGCAAGCTGCTGCGCAAGTCGCTCGAGGAGCGTGGCATGAAGTTCCACATGCCGGCCCAGACCGAGGAGATCGTGGGTGACGAGAACGGCCATGTGAAGGAGCTGCGCTTTACCGATGGCTCCCATCTCGATGCCGAGCTGGTGGTGATGGCCGTTGGCATCAAGCCCAACATCGAGCTGGCCCAGGAGGCCGGCCTGCACTGCGAGCGCGGCATCGTCGTCAACGACACCATGCAGACCTTCGACCCGAAGATCTATGCCGTGGGCGAGTGCGTGCAGCACCGCGGCGTCACCTACGGCCTGGTGGCCCCCCTGTTCGAGCAGGCCAAGGTCTGCGCCAACCACCTGGCCGGCTACGGCATTGCCCGCTACGAGGGCTCGGTGACCTCCACCATGCTCAAGGTGACCGGCATCGACCTGTTCTCCGCCGGCGACTTCCATGGCGACGACAACACCGAGGAGATGCTGTTCCAGGATGCGGCCAGCGGCGTGTACAAGAAACTGGTCATCCGCGACAACCGCATCGTCGGCATTGTGCTGTATGGCGACACCATCGACGGCACCTGGTACTTCCAGCTGCTGCGCGACGGCACCGACATCTCCGACATGCGCGACCACCTGCTGTTCGGGCAGGCCCATCTCGGCGACTCCGGCCATGGCGACCTGCAGTCGCATGTCGCGGCCATGCCCGACGACGCCGAGATCTGCGGCTGCAACGGTGTCTGCAAGAAGGACATCGTCGATGCCATTGTCGAAAAGAAGCTGTTCACCCTGGAGGACGTGCGCGCGCACACCAAGGCCTCCAGTTCCTGCGGCTCCTGCACCGGCCTGGTCGAGGCGCTGCTGGCGGAGACGGTCGGCGGGGACTACTCCGAGGCGCCGAAGAAGAAGCCCCTCTGCGGCTGCACCGACCACACCCATGACGAGGTGCGCGAGGCCATTCGCGACCGCAAGCTGACCAACATGCAGCAGGTGTTCAAGGAGCTGAACTGGAAGACCCAGGATGGCTGCCATGTGTGCCGACCGGCACTCAATTACTACCTGCTGGCCTTCTGGCCCAAGGAGTATCACGACGACCCGGCCTCGCGTTTCATCAACGAGCGCGTGCACGCCAACATCCAGAAGGATGGCACCTATTCGGTGGTGCCGC
>JALWNJ010000381.1 GCA_026995955.1 Gammaproteobacteria bacterium | reverse complement strand
CCCCCGTGTTTCCGGTACGCCGTGCCGACGATCGAACTCCAGGTCCGATGGCATGGCTGGGTTGGGTCAGGGCCTGCGTGCGGTCTTGTTCACCGTGTGCAGGACGTACTTGCCCTCGAACACGACGATGAAGTCGCCGTAGTTCCAGGTGGTGATCGGCGGGTCGCCCACCGGCCCGCGCGACTCCATCGGTTCGCCGAAGCGCTCGCGCACCTCGTCCATGGTCATGCCCCGCTGCGGGCGATTGTCGAGCACGACCACCACCGGCTTGCCGTCGTCGATCTTGAGGATGTCGGCCTGCGCGGCCGGCAGGGCAGCCAGCAGGGCGGCGAAGCTGAGAATGATGCGGAACATGCCGGTTCTCTCCGTTGAATCTGCTGTGCTGAATATAGCACCTGCGGCCCCAGTTGGAAAACCACGCGAGAAAGTCGGTCCAGGTCGTTGATGAAAAAGCGCAAAATCCCGAACAGGAGCCCTGGCGCCGAGCCGCCTCCGGTATTCGGCGGCGCAAAACATGAACCACATCACAGCCTTGCCGACAAAGAAGGGGTTTGCCCGGTTTTCAGGCCCTTGTGGCTGTACCTTCGTTCAATGTTTCAGCATTTCATGCTTTAATGCCCGCCATGTATCTGCCGCTCGAAATGCACATCGGTCTGCGCTACACCCGTTCCAAGCGGCGCAACCATTTCATCTCCTTCATCTCGGCAGCCTCCATGGCCGGCATCTTCCTGGGGGTGGCGGCCCTGATCGTGGTGCTGTCGGTCATGAACGGCTTCGAAAAGGAGCTGCGCGAGCGCATTCTCGGCATGGCCTCGCATGCCACCGTCAGCGAGCTGTCGGGCCGGCTGTCGGACTGGCCCGCGGTGGCCCGGCGCCTCGAGGACATGCCCCATGTGCTGGCCGTGGCGCCCTATGTGCAGGTGGAGGCCATGCTGACCAACGGGCGCATGGTCAGTGGCGCGCTCACCCGCGGCGTGTTGCCGGAACTGGAGGACGAGGTGGCCGATGTCGGGCAGCACATGAAGCAGGGCAGCCTGGCCGCGCTCAGGCCCGGTGGCTTCGGCATCGTGCTCGGTGCGGAGCTGGCGCGCGCGCTCGGTGTGGGGGTGGGCGACAAGGTGACGGTCATCACACCACAGGCCGGCGTTACCCCGGCGGGCATCCTGCCGCGGTTGCGGCGCTTCACGGTGGTGGGGGTGTTCGAGGTGGGCATGTACGAATACGATCGTGCCACCGCCTTCATCCACCTGCGCGATGCGCAGCGCCTGTACCGCATGGGCAGCGAGGTCAGCGGGCGGCGCCTGAAGCTCGAGGACATGTTTCGCGCCCCCCGGATCGCGCGCGAGATCGAGCGTCGCCTGGGGGGCGACTACTGGGTCACCGACTGGACCCGCCGCCATGCGAACTTCTTCCGCGCGGTAAAGACCGAGAAGCGGGTCATGTTCATCATCCTGCTGCTGATCGTGGCGGTGGCGGCCTTCAACATCGTCTCCACCATGGTCATGGTGGTCACCGACAAGCAGGCCGACATCGCCATCCTGCGCACCCTGGGCATGACGCCCGGTCGCATCATGGCCATTTTCATGATCCAGGGCAGCGTCATCGGCCTGCTGGGCACGCTGCTCGGCGTCGCCGGCGGGGTGGCGCTGGCGCTCAATGTCGAGACTATCGTGCCGGCCATCGAACGGCTGTTCCAGACCCAGTTCCTGCCCGCCGATGTCTATTACATCAGCGAGCTGCCCTCGGACCTGCATGCCGCGGATGTCTGGCGCATCGGGCTGGTAGCCTTCCTGATCTCCGTCCTGGCGACGCTGTATCCGGCCTGGCGTGCGGCACGCACGCAGCCGGCCGAGGCCCTGAGGTACGAATGATGGCAGAGGAAGCGCCCCGTCCAGCGCCCGCCAAGCCGCCGACGCCGGCCATCCGTGCCGTGCTGCTGTCGCGGGTGTACGAGGAAAACGGCCTCAAGGTCGAGGTCCTGCGTGGCGTGGACCTGGATGTCCATCCGGGCGAGAAGGTGGCCATCGTCGGCGCCTCCGGCAGCGGCAAGAGCACCCTGCTGCATCTGCTCGGTGGCCTCGACACGCCGACCCGTGGCGAGGTGCTGGTGCGCGGCAAGCGCCTGAGCCAGCTCAGCGATGCCGAGCGCAGCCGCCTGCGCAACGAGCACATCGGTTTCATCTACCAGTTCCATCACCTGTTGCCGGAGTTCACGGCTCAGGAGAATGTGGCCATGCCATTGCTCATCCGCGGCGCGCCGCATGCCCAGGCCATGGATCGGGCGCGCATGCTGCTCGAGCG
>JALWNJ010000380.1 GCA_026995955.1 Gammaproteobacteria bacterium | reverse complement strand
AGGCAATGATGCGCCGGCTGGCGCGCCAGCTCAGCGACTGATTGGGTCGAACCTCTATGCGATGTGCCTGCATCTGCTTCCGAATTCCGGTGGTCGGTTCACCTCGGCCCGCTTCTGGCGGCGGTTGCGTACACCCTACCAGAGGGCCTGGACCAAAGTGTAATTCTATTTTTTTATGATGCTTATAGACCGGATTTCTGGTTTGTCCAGTATTTTTTCCAGAAAGTGCAGATGGCGAAACATAAATCCCTGAAAAACAATCCGTTGCAAATCTTTAGCAAAACCATTGGATTTTTTTATAAGGCGGATAAATCCGCCTCATGCCAATGATTATCATAATTTTATAGAGGTTATTGGCTGGCTATCGCCGGTTGGCGCCCAAGGATTCGAGAGACACGCGCACCGTGCCATCGGCATCCGGCAAGGACTGCAGCGGACGCCAGGCATGGCCATAGACCACCTCCCAGGTGGCCGGCAGACGACCATCCGCGGCAGCGAAGCGCCTATAGGCGTTGCAGGCGCGCTGCAGTCGGTTGCGACCCAGCAGGCCACGACGCCGACCCCGGTCGCGATTGACAGCGCCGATCTGGTGCAGTCCGCGCATCACCGACAGGGGCCCGTCGTGCCACTCGACGATGCGGTCGACATCCATCACCACATCGGCAAAGCCGGCCCCGACCAGGGCATCGCCGACCTCGTGCATGTCCGGGAATTCGTTGACATGGGGCGCAGCGGCATCGGCCTCGGCCCAGCTCTGTCGCAGCTCGCGCAGGGTATCCGGCCCCAGGGTGGAGAACAGCAGCAGCCCGCCCGGGCGCAACACGCGCAGCAGCTCGGCAAACTGCGCCGGCAGGTCGTCGCACCACTGCAGGCTGAGATTGGAAAACACCAGATCGACACTGGCCGCCGCCAGCGGCAAGGCCCCCATGTCGGCACAGACCAGTCGCGGCCTGCGCCAGGGTCGGCCACGCCGCGCCGCCCGCGCCAGCATGCCGGGTGCGAAGTCCAGGCCGACGACCTCGGCACGGCGCCAGCGCCGCATCAACGCCTGCAGGCCGCGTCCGGTGCCGCAACCCAGATCCAGCACCCGCTGCGGCTCGATGCGAATCCAGTCGAGCCGCGCCTGCAGGCGCTCGCCCACCTCCACCTGCAGGCGGGCGACTCGGTCGTAGCGCGCGGCGCATCGGTCGAAGGAACGACGCAGGGCGGGTTTGTCGATGCGGGTCATGCCGGCATGGACTCCGCGGGCATCATGCGCTGCCGCAACCAGTCGACGAAACCGTCGGCCTCCTCGATGAAGGGCAGGTGGGCGCAGCGCGTCCACACCTCCAGATCGAGATCCGGACGCAGGCGCATGAGATCACGCGCCACCGCGACCGGCACGATGCGATCCTCCCCGCCCAGCAGCCAGGCCGGCGGTCGTTGCAGCCGCTGCACGAGGGGCCGCAAATCGGTGTCGCGCAGCAGCGCCAGCCCGGCCGCCAGCGCCGCCTCCGAAGGCGGCAGCGCCAGCACCGCATCGCGCAGGGCATGGAACTGCGTGCGGTCGAGCCGCGCGCCCCGGGTCTGCAGCGCCAGGAAGCGGCGCAGGGTGGCCAGGGGATCCTGCACGAAGCCATCGGCAAAGGCCTGCAACACCTCCGGCGCCAGGGCATGGGGCCAGTCCGCGGCCTGGACGAAGCGCGGGCTGCTGGCGACCAGCAGCAGGCGCCGTACCCGGCCCGGATCCCGTTCCGCCATGCGCAGCGCGACCAACCCGCCCAGCGACCAGCCCAGCACGGCGCCGCCAGCCTGCGGTAGTCGGGCGAGCATTTCGTCGGCCAGGGCGTTCAGGGCCGGAAAGGGCTCCCCGGCGCGCAGGCCGTGCCCCGGCAGGTCGGGCGCCAGGCAGCGCCATTCGCCCTGCAGCCGGGGCAGCAGATCACACCACACGGCATGGTTCATGCCCCAGCCGTGCAACAGCAACAGGGTCGGTCGCGCTGTCTGCCCGCTTGCCGTCATGCCTGCCACCTCATATCATGCGCTGCCTTGCCACCCAAACATCCAGCCTGCCATGAGTCCCCTGTTCACCCCAGCTGCCGCGCTCCTGATCGTTGCCGGATACCTGGTCGGCTCGCTGTCGGCCGCCATCATCACCTGCCGCCTGATGGGCCTGCCGGATCCGCGCAGCAGCGGCTCGGGCAACCCGGGCGCCACCAATGTGCTGCGCCTGGGCGGGCGCAAGGCGGCGGCCGTCACCCTGCTCGGCGACCTGCTCAAGGGCCTGCTGCCGGTGCTGGCCGCACGCCTGCTGGGACAACCAAT
>JALWNJ010000379.1 GCA_026995955.1 Gammaproteobacteria bacterium | reverse complement strand
CGGGGGTGGTGCATCCGGAGACAGCCAGGCCGTGGCCGTCGGCAGTGGAGGCACGGGCGGAGGGACTGGCGGTAGCACCGGCGGTGGCACTGGTGGTGGTACCGGTGGTGGTACCGGTGGTGGTACCGGTGGTGGTACCGGTGGTGGTACCGGTGGTGGTACCGGTGGTGGTACCGGGCTGCGGCTGGGGCCAGGAGGCAGCACCGGGCTGGGCGCTGCCGACTGTGCGCAGGTTTCGGTCCGCTGTGTCAACGATGATGCCAGTCCGTCCGGCACGCAGGAGTACAGCACGATCCAGGCTGCCGTGGACGATGCCCAGCCTGGTGATGTGGTGCTGGTGTTCGACGGCATCTACAGTGGTTTCTCGATGTACAACAGCGGCACCCAGGCCAGTCCGATCACGGTCTCTGCGCAAGGTACCGATGCCAGGATCACTGCACCAGCCTCGGGTGTCGATGATTCGATCTACATCTGCAATGCCTCGTGGGTGGTCGTCGAGGGTTTCCGGGTATTGCGCAACGGAGCGCGGGGTTATGGCATTGGTGCCCATTGCGCCTCGCCGACAGCCCCCATGTACGGGGTCGTCATCCGCTACAACGAGGTCCGCGACTCGCAGTCGACCAACATCTATGCGTCAGAGGTGGCAGACTCGGTGGTGGAGGGAAATGTCACCAGCGGGTCGCGGAACAGCCATGGCATCTATGTAACCAATGGCGGCTCCGACAACACCATCGTGCGTTACAACCTGACCTACGGCAATGGCGTCAACGGCATCCACTTCAATGGAGATGCCTCGGTCGGGGGCGATGGCCTGCACACCGGTCTGCTGGTCGAGGGCAACATCATTCACGACAATGCCGCCAACGGGATCGATGCCGATGGGGTATATGACTCGACCTTCGTCAACAACCTCATCTATGCCAACGGACGCCACGGCATACGGGTCTTTCAGATCGATGCCAGTGGCGGGGCCCGCAATCTCGTGATTGACAACAACACCATTGCCGACAATGCCGGTTCGGCCATCAAGCTGACGCAGGACGCGGGCGGACACCGCATCTTCAACAATGTACTGCTCGGCAATGCCATGGCCATCGTGGTATCGAACACGAGTTTCTCGGCAGACTACAATGTGGTGGATTCCGGCTCGGTGCTTTCCTTCGATGGCGAGAACAGCACCATGGATCTCTCCACCTGGCAGGCGAACGGGCATGGCAGCCACAGCGCGGTGTCCACGCGTGCCGCCGAGTTCGTCGATGCCGCCAATCGGGACTATCACCTGGTTGCCAATGCCCTGGCCGTCGATTTCGGTACGGCTTCGCTATCCGGGAGTTCCGCCCCGGGCAGTGACATCAATGGGGTTGCCCGGCCACTTGGCGGGGCGATCGATGCCGGCGCCTACGAGGATCACTGAGTCGATCCGCTTGTGGGGGCAGGGAGGCCCGCGTATGATTTCCTCTCCATCTGCAACAGGGAATCGTGCGCATGTGCGGTATTGCCGGCATCATCGCTTCTGCGGGCACGCAGCCGGAATCTGAACAACTGGAAACCCTGAGGCGCCTCATTGCCCACCGCGGTCCGGATGATTCCGACATCGTGGTCGAGGGCCGTGCGGGCCTCGTGCATACCCGTCTCAGCATCCAGGATCTCTCCGACAGCGCTCACCAGCCCATGTGGAGCGAGGATCGGCGTCATTGCCTGTGCTACAACGGCGAGATCTACAATTTTCGGGAACTGCGAAGGGAACTCGAGGCCGTGGGGCATCGCTTCCGTTCCACCGGCGATACCGAGGTCCTGCTGCGCGCCTGCATCGAATGGGGGGTAGAGGCAACCCTGCCCCGTCTCGACGGCATGTTCGCCTTTGCCCTCTACGAGGTCGAGTCCGGCCGGTTGTGGCTGGCCCGCGACCGCATGGGTATCAAGCCCCTCTATTACGGCGAGCGGGATGGCAGGCTGATCTTCGCTTCCGAGATGAAGGCCGTTCGTGCCCTGCTCGGCGAGGTTGCGCCTGATCTGCCGGTGCTCCTGTCCCTGCTCGAGGGTGCCAGCCCGTGGGAACCCTGGACCCCGTTTCAGGGGATCCTGGCGTTGCAGCCCGGGCATTTCATGCGCATCGATGCCCATCCCGCCGCGGCCGTTCAGCAACCGTATTTCCGGGTCATCGACGCGGTGGACGAGGCGCTTTACCGGGAGCAGGATGGCTGGACGCTGCAGCAGGCCACGGATCGCTTCCGCAGCCTGATGACGCGCAGCGTGGAGATTCATGCCATCTCCGATGCGCCGGTCGCCGCGCTCGCTTCCGGAGGCATCGATTCCTCGCTGATTTCTGCCCTGGCGCAGAAGTTCATCCCCGACATCGCGCTCTATCATGCCGATGTGGTCGGACCCATGAGCGAGCGGGTCTTTGCCCGTCAGGTGGCCGAATACCTCGATGCCCCGTTCCATGCCGCCGAGATGCACGGGGAAGATTATGTGTCCAGCCTGGTGGAGACCACCTGGTACCACGAGATGCCTTCGGCCTATCACCCCAACGATGTCCCCTTCCAGCTCGTCGCGCGGCTGGCACACGAGAATGGCATCAAGGTGCTGCTCACCGGCGAGGGCGCGGACGAGCTGTTCCTTGGCTACGGGCCGAACTCCAAGGCCATCCTGCGCGATCGCATCGCCTCGCTCTTCGCCCCGGGGCGCCCCCTGCTCGGCAGGCTGGGCGGGCTGCTGGGCAAGCTGTATCCGCCGGCACGGCGGCGCAGTGTGATAGAGGATCTGGCCAGTCGGGCCGGCATTCAGGCCTGGCGCAGGGAGAGCGAGTCGGCCTATGCCTTCGTCCATGATCCGGTGGAGCGCAATGCCCTGATCGATGGGCTCTTCGTGCAGCGTGGCCACCTCAATTCGCTGCTGCAGCGCAACGACCGCATGGGAATGATGCATGCCCTGGAAAGCCGCATCCCCTTCCTCGAGAACGAGGTGGTCCGCTTTGCCGTCAACCTCCCGGTGCGTTTCAAGCATCCGATGAGATGGCGCGAGATCCTGCGTGGCAATCCGCTCACCCGGAACAAGACGGTGGTGCGCCGTGCCGCCTGTGATCTGGTCCCGGAATCGATCACCACGCGCAAGAAGCTGGGCTTTCCGGTCACGCCGATGGATTATCTGCGGCTGGATGCCGAATTCTTGCGTGACGGATTCCTGCAGCATCTGCTGGGGATCCGGCACGAGGGCATGAAGGCGAGCTTCGAGGCCGCCGATGACGACCTCCGCTGGAACCTGTTTTCCGTGGAACTGTTTGGCCGTCTCTTCTTCCTGGGTGAGGACAGGGCCGTGCTGCAGCAGAAGATTCTCGCCCATGCCCGATACTGATGGCCGCCCGCTGCGGGTGGCGGTCATCAGCGAGTTTCCGCCGCCAGGTGCCGGACTCCCGGTGCAAGCCCGGGCGCTGTCGACTGCCCTTGTCGGGGCCGGCTGCGAGGTCGTGGAACTGCGCCACAACACCCGTTCGCGGATTGCCTTCGTCGAAAGCCTGCGTGGGGTGCGTGGCCTGTTGCGCTGGCTGCGGTTCCTGCGGGCCCTGCGCCGACTGCCCGAGGTCGATGTCCTGCATGTGCTGTCCGGTTCCGGGCTCAATTACCATCTCTTTGCCCTGCCGGTTCTGTCCGAGGGCCGGCGCCGCGGGGTGCCCGTCATCATCAATCATCATGGCGGTGCGGCCGCGGGCTTTTTCCGCCGCAGCCGGCGGGCGCGGGAGCGGACGCGACGCGAGGCGGCTGCGTTGGTGGTCCCCTCCGCCTTCCTGGAACACAAGCTGAAGGCACTGGGGATGGCGCCCCGGGTGATCCCGAACATCCTGGACCTGGCGCGTTTCGACTATCGACCGCCGCGAATGCAACCGCCCCGCCTGCTGTCGGCACGAAACCTCACCCCACTCTATGCGGTGGATACGGTGCTGCGCGCCTTTGCTCTGGTCCATCAGGTACATCCGGATGCGCGCCTGCGGATTGCCGGCAGTGGGCCGGAACGGGGGGCGCTCGAGGGCCTGGCCCGCAGCCTGGGCGTTTCGGATGCCGTCGAGTTTCTGGGCAATGTGCCCAACGAGGAGATGCCGCGGCATCATGCCTGGGCCGACATCCTGCTCAACGCCTCCACGGTCGACAACATGCCGATGTCGTTGCTGGAGGCCCAGGCCAGTGGCTGTTGCGTGGTCAGCACTCGGGCCGGAGGAATTCCGTGGATGGTACAGGACCGCGAGACGGCCCTGCTGGTGCCGGTGGGGGACGAGACGGCCATGGCCAAGGCTGCGCTGAGGCTGATCGGCGATCCCGAGTTTGCGGCCACGATGGCGGAACGGGCGCGCCAGGCGGTGGAACGGCTGGCGCCGGAGCGGGTGGTGCCGCTGTGGCTGACGCTCTATCGTGAACTGCGGGCGGCGGGGAAGGCCGGCGGCGCGTTGCCGAAGGCGGACCAGAGGTAGGCGGTCAGGCTCTTTTGGCTCTTGCACCAGCCCCTGCGGGGCGTTGCGTAGGCACAGAACTCACGCCGGATTCGCTTCTCATGGGGCCAGGGCCAGAGCGGCTGGCTGCTCGGGCGGCGACTGTCCGGGTCGTCTTCGAAGCTGCCGCTGCGGCCGACGCGCCACCAGATCAGCGCGCCCGGAATGTCTTCCTGATGGGCCTGTCCCTGCGGGGGGCGGTCGTTCGGGAGCAGGGGCCAGGGCGGCATGCGGCTGGCATGGTGGCAGTCGCGGCTGCAGCGGGTGTACTTGCCCAGCAGCTTTCCCTGACTCACCATGCGCACCGATTCCACAGTGCCTCCGGCAACGATGCCTACGCCCTTGCCGCCGGTGATGAGCACCGAACGAATGTGTACGGCCTGTTCCAGCTCCGGCGAGGCATAGAGGCCCGCCTGCGTGCTGTCGTTGCGGCGATGGATGCTCACCCGCTCGACCCGGTAACGGCTGCTGCCGTCGAAGTTGTAGGGCCGGTTGGCGATGGCGACTGCCCCTTCGCCGCCCGGGAACAGGGCGACGAAATCCCGAATGGTGGCGATGCGGCTGTCCGGTTTTACATTGTCGGCCTCAAGCACCAGGGCCTGGTCTTCGGAAAAGGCCGAGATGCAGCCCAGCCATTCGTTGTCGGAGAGCAGAAAGTCGTGACCGTCCACACCTGCTGGCAGGAAACCGGCATCGACATCGGTGTGCTGTGCGCTGGAAAAGTCGGCATAGTCGATGGCGCGGTCCAGCCTGCGGTCGAGCACGATCACATTCTGCAGCGAGACATGGTGTGAATCGTAGATGGTGATGCCGGCGCTGGGATCCGCCTTGCCCGGATTGTCGTTGCAACCCGGAACACTGCAGCCGTCGCTGCCGACGACGACCCGGCGCCAGACATTGTGATGGGCACGATAGTTGACGGCCGTCAGCCGACGGTCGCGTGCATGGATCCAGCAGTCCTCAATGAGGTTGTAGTCGTTGCCCCGGTAGTGGTCGTTGGTTCCGATCGAGAGTCCGCCCTCGATGCCGAGTTCGCTCAGATGGATGCGCTGCGTGTTGTAGAGCAAGACATCCCCTTCCAGTCTGAGTCCCTGGATGTGAATGTTGCGTCGCTTGTGTTCGCGTGTGCCAAGGCGAATGGCCGGTCCACCCGCAGCGCGCAGCCGGGCGCCGCCTGGATGTTGTGCGCGTACCCGGGTCATGTGGCTGCGGTCGCGGCCGTTGGGTGGGGCTGCCGATTTTTGTGTTCTGGCGTCGCCATCGACAATGAGGCCCGTGCCCTGTGCCGTGTACAGGCCATCGAGCAGGATCAGTGTATCGCCCGGCGCCATGCGCGAAAAGGCGCGGGAAAAGGTCTGCAGCGGCTGGCTGGGCGTCCGGCCCGAATTCCGGTCACTGCCCGAGGGCGAGATGAACCATTCGGCGGCACACAACGGTTGCGCGAGCACGAAAAGGGCAAGGAGCAGGACGCGTCTCACAGGTGTTCCCGGCTGACTTCGGAGACGATGAACCGCCGCTTGCCCGATTCCGGTACCTCGATCTTGCGGTCGGTATGGATGTGCACCCTGGCCTGGCCCGCCACCATCTGCTCGATGGCACCACGGACATAGTCGGCAAAACCGGGCTGCCAGTGTTCGTCCGGTTCCAGCAGAACATCGAGCCGGTCGGGCCGTTCCTGACGGATCTGATAGGCACGGATACCGCGCAAATCGCTGAACAGGGTGGCAAAATTGGGCGGGGTCAGGATGCGGTCGCGCAGCACGATGACATCGGCAATGCGGCCCTCGACGCGGGCCAGGCGTGGCAGCGCCCGTCCGCAGGCGCAGACTTCCTCCTCCTCCATGGCGCCAAGGTCGCCGATCTCGTAGCGAATGAAGGGGAAGGCATGGTTGCTGAGGTCGGTCAGCAGGATGCGCCCCATTTCCCCGGGTTTGCACCACTGGTTATCGGGGCCCACGACCTCGCCGAAGATGACTTCGGCATGGAAGTGATAGCCTTCGTGGGCCTCGCACTCCGAAGCCATGTAGAGTTCCCGACTGCCATACTGGTCGAACACCTTCTCGCCGCCGAAGGCCTCGTTGATACGCGCCCGCTGTTCGGGGAACAGGGTCTCGGAGCTGGTGAAGAGGCCGCGCACGAAGGTCGGTCGCCGATCGGGATGGTGCTCGAGGATATGGCGGGCGAAGGCATCCAGTCCGCTGGCATAGCCCCAGATGCCGGTAGGGCGCCATTTCATGATGGTCTCGTAGTACGCTTCCAGCAGCTCTTCGGTCAGGAAGGCCACCGAGAGGTCGCGGTAACGCTGCAGGAACAGGGTAATGCGGCTGCCCAGGCTCTGTGCCTGGCTGTAGTCGAAGTGCGACCCGGACATCTGGACGGTGCGCTCGCCCAGTGCGGTACCCCCCCATTCGGCGGCCCGATAGACACTGGCCCGGTTCCAATCCTGTCCGCGACGGTCCCAGTAGTAGAACATCGGCTGCCCCGTGGAGCCGCCGGTGCGGCTCTCGACGAATCGGTGCTCGGGGATGTTGGTGCAGCGGATTCCCTGCTGATGGGCGCGGATGTCGTCCTTGGTGAGTACCGGCAGCTGCTGGATCTCGGACAGGTCGCGCAGGGGCAGGCGGATGCCGGCCAGCCGCTCGCCGTGGAAGGGCGAGTGTTCCCGTGCCTGCAGCAGCAGTTCATTGAGCCGCCCCAGCTGCCACTCACGGATGCGCTCCAGTGGCCAGTATTGCGACTTGCGCAGAAAGTGCAGGCGCTCGATGTTGCGGCGACCTCGCAAGACATCGAGGGTGCGGAAGAAGACATCCTGGTACAGATTCATGCGTGTGGCACTCCATGGCGGACGGGATAGACCCAGACGGGCAATCTAGGGAATCCGACGGCCGTTGTCCACTGGAGGCGGCCGGACTTGTACCGTACCGGGGCGTGTGCGACATTTCCCTTTTCCGCATTGGAAGGGGAAGGCATGCGCATCACGACCATTCTGTTCTTGTTGGCCCTGTTTCCCGGGATCGGCTTGACTGCCGAGTATCATGTTGCTCCTTCAGGCAGCGACTGGCGCGGCGATGGAAGTGCGCAACATCCCTGGCGCGAGGTGCAGAAGGCCGTGGACCGGGCAGGTGCCGGCGACACCATCATCGTCCATGGCGGAGACTACCGGCCTCTGGTCATCGAGCGGGGCGGGACGGAAGGGCGGCCGCTGGTATTGCGCAGCGAGCCGGCCCATGCGGCGCGCATCCTTGGCACGACTGGCCACGATGGCCGGAATGCCGCCATCCACATCGTGGCCGATCATGTGGTGGTGGAAGGGTTCGATCTCGAGGGCGAGCGTCGCCGTGGCATCGTCGAGCGAGGCATCCGTGTCTCCGGCTTTCCTGGCGATCTGCGTCGCGGGGTGGTGCTACGCAACAACCGCGTGCGGCATTTTGCCAGCCAGGGGATCACCACCTCCCTGTCCCCGGGCGTCGTGATCGAGGGCAACGAGGTATGCTGCACGCTCGAGTCGCATGGCATCTATGTCGCCAACAGCGGTGACCGGCCCGTCATTCGCGGCAACCGCATCCACGATTGCCACAAGGCCGGCATCCAGATCAATGCCGACCGTTACATCGAAGGGGGAGACGGCGTCATCAGCGGTGCCCTGATCGAGCGCAACCTGCTGTATCGCAATGTACTCGGTCGCGACAGTGCGGCCATCAACCTGGATGGGGTGGTCGACTCCCTGATCCGCGACAATCTGCTGGTGGACAATCATTTCCAGGGAATCGCCAACTTCATCGAGGACGGGGCCCGTCCCTCGCGCGGCAATGTCTATCTCAACAATACCCTCATCATGCCCGCGGGCAGCCACCATGGGCTCAAGTTTCGTGACGGAAGCAGCCATGGTGTGGTACGCAACAATGTGCTCATCGATCTTGGTGCTGAGGGCGATGGTCTGGCCGTGGATGGCGAGAGTCTGCCGGGGCTGGCCAGCGACCACAATCTGATTACCCGTGTCGAGGATCCCTCGGACAGGCGTCTTTCATTGTCCGAATGGCAGGCACGCCGACGGCAGGACCTGCATTCCCTGGATGCCCGTCGCTGGTCGCTGCGGGCCCTGTTCGTCAATCCGGATCTGGAACATCCGGAACGGGGTGATTTCAGCCCGCGTCCCGGTGGTCCACTGGTGGATGCGGGGGTGATGCATCCCGGTCTGGGTCGTGTGGATCTGGCGGGGCGACCCCGCGTGCAGGGGCGGGCCGTGGACATCGGGGCCTATGAGGCTGGAGCGTCCTCTTCCAGTCCGTAGAGGATGCGGTGTCGGGCAAGGAAGGGGGCCGGTGCATAGTCACGGAGATAGCGCGCGCGCCCGTTTTGACCCATCCTGTGTCGCAGCTCGGGCTCGGACGCCAGTTCCTCAAGGGCCGTGGCCAGGGCATCGGCATCGCCCGGCGGCACCAGCCTTCCGTTCTCCCCGTCGCTGATCAGATCCGGGTTGCCGCCCACGGCCGTCGCCACCACCGGCAGCCCGGCAGACATGGCCTCCAGGATGGCGAGCGAGATACCTTCGTAATTGGAGCTGCAGACGAAGGCGTCGGCGCAACGCAACCACGGCCCGACCTGTTGCTGGAAGCCCGCGAGTGTCACATGGTCGGAAAGCCCCAGTCCCTCGATGCGTCGTTGCAGGCTTTCCCTTTCCTCGCCCTCGCCCAGGACGACCAGCCGTGCATCCACGCCGCGCTGCCGCAACAGGGCCATCGCTTCGATGAGCAGTGGAAAATTCTTGATCGTCGCCAGCCGGCCGGCAGTCACCAGATTGAGCTCTGCGGCCGATCTTTGCCGAGCGCAGGGGCCGGACTGATCCGCCACTGCATTGAGGAGCAGGCTGACCGGGCAGGGCGTGCCGCGCAGCTTCTCTCGGGTGTAGGCCACGACGGCAGGAGAAACGCCGGCGACGGCATCGAGCCGCCATCCGGACAGCCATTCCAGTGCATTCCGGAGCCGCTTCTTGATCCTCGGGAGGAGGCCCGGGGGATAGGGAATGTAGGGGCCGTGCACGGTCATGACGACACGGGTGCGGTGCCCCAGGGCCGCGGCAACCCCACCCAGCAGAACACTCCAGTTGTGCAGATGCACGACATCGAAGTCGTACAACTTGAGCAGCCTGCGCAGTGCCCCTACGGCAGCAGGGCTGTTGCCTTCAGAGGCGAAGGGGCCATGCAGCCCTATCCCCGGAGCAAGCTGGTTGCAAAGCGCGCCGCTGCGGCGCGTCATTGCGATGTGAACTTCGTGTCCCTCTGCGGTGAAGGCATTGGCCAGATGAACCACGATCTTTTCTGCCCCCCCCGGCTCCAGGGATTCGATGACATGCAGAATGCGCATGATGCGATCCGCGATCAGAAACGGTAGCCGAGGTAGAGCAGGCCGCCATCGATGTTGTTGCGCACATCGAAGCGGTTGGTGCCATCGTCGCGCGTGACTTCCAGCAGGTTTGCCGCCAGACCCATGCCGATGCGGAAGCGTGGGGTGAGGCGATAGCCGAAGGTGACGGTGCTGTCGAGATAACCGC
>JALWNJ010000378.1 GCA_026995955.1 Gammaproteobacteria bacterium | reverse complement strand
CTGGGCCTTGCGGTCACCCTTGAGGGCGCGGGTGAGGTTGCGCGCCTCCTCGTTGAGCTGGCGGTTGAGGTCCTGCAGCTGCCTGAGCTGCGCTTCCAGCATGCCGCGCCCCTTCTCCTCGCGCGCGTGAATCTCGTCGATGCGGCGACGAAAGTCGGCCAGCTGCTCACGCACCGGCGACAGGATCTCGTCCAGTCCCTTGCGGTTGCGCTCGCTGAACTGGCGCCCCTGCTCCTCGAAGATGCGATTGGCCAGATTCTCGAACTCGCTGCGCAACTGGGCGCGCGCCTTCTCCAGCTCGGCGAGGCGTTCCTCGGCGCGCTTGTGCTGCTCCTCCAGGCGGGTCTCCAGTTCCGCGCGTTCGGCGCGCAGCCGGCCCAGCTCGGCGCGCTGCTGCTCCATCTGCTCACGCTGGGCCTGCAGCTCGTCACGCAGTCGCTCCGCCTCCTGTCGAACCGCATCGCGTTCGCTCTGCAGCCGGGCCCGCTCGGCCGCCTCCTGCGCCTGGCGCTCGCGATGCCCCTCGGCCTCGGCCTGCAACCGTGTCAGTTCGACCTGCAGGCGGGTCCGCTCCCGCTCCGCCTGTGCCAGCCGCTGCTCCGCCTCAGCCTGCTCGCCCGCCCGCGCCGCACGCTCCAGCGACAAACGCCGCTGACCCCAGAGCAACCCGACCAGCAGGCCCAGCACCAGCCCGAGCAGGCCGGCAAGCTCGGTCAGATGTCCCTGCATCAGTTCTGTCATGCGCATCCTCTACCCGAACGCAGGGCCAGCATGGCCCCGCAATGCATCGATGATGCCCGATTGACCCCCGTCATTGCCAGCCTTGCGCCCTCGGGCCTATGATGACCGGACACAACAACAACAGGCACAGCGAGGACGCCCCATGGAAGCCGCCACCGCCACCGAGATCCTTCCCGGAGAACCCGACCCGCGCGTGCTGCGTGGCCCCCTGCGCTGGATCCTGGCCACCCGCCCGCCGTTCCTGCTGGCCAGCGCGCTGCCGGTCCTCATCGGGCTGGCCAGTGCCTGGCACGACCTGCATCGACTACGGGTACCGGAGGCCCTGCTCACCCTGCTCGGCGCCCTGCTGGCCCATGCCGCGGTCAATGTGTTCAACGACTACTACGACGAGCTCAACGGCACCGACCGCATCAACACCCACCGCGTGTTTCCCTACACCGGCGGCAGCCGCTTCATCCAGAACGGGGTGCTCACGGCCGCGCAGATGCGGCGGCTGGGCATCCTGCTGTCTTTGGCCACCATCGCCATCGGCCTGTGGCTGACCCTGCGCAGCGGGCCGGACCTGCTGCTCATTGGCCTGGCCGGGCTGTTCCTGGGCTGGGCCTATTCGGCGCCGCCCTTCAGTCTCAACGCACGCGGTCTGGGCGAGCCGGCGGTGGCGGTGGGCTTCGGCCTGCTGATCCCGCTGGGCGCCGACTTCGTGCAGCGTGGCGAGATCGACCCCCTGCCCCTGCTGGCCGGCCTGCCCTACGCCTTCCTGGTAATGAACCTGCTCTATCTCAACGAGTTCCCGGACGAGGCGGCCGATGCCCGCAGCGGCAAGCGCCACTGGGTGGTGCGCCTCGGCATCCGCCGCGCGCGCTGGGGCCATCTGCTGTTTTCCGCGCTGGGCCATGCCACGCTGCTCTGGCTGGTGCTCTCCGGCCGCCTGCCCGAGACGCTGCTGCTGGCCCTGCTGCCGGCGCCGCTGAGCCTCGCGGCCGGCATGATCCTGCTCTGGCATGCCAACGAACCCCGGCGTCTGGTGCCGGCCATCCGCCTCACCCTCATCGCCATGGCACTGGGCGGTCTGAGCATCGCCGGCGGGCTGCTGCTCGCCGCCAGCTGACGGAGCATGAACATGAACGCACCCTGGAAGTACATCCGTTTCTTCGACCAGATCGGCATCGACGACGTGCCCCTGGTGGGCGGCAAGAATGCCTCGCTGGGCGAGATGTACCAGCGCCTGATGCCGCTCGGGGTGCCGGTGCCCAACGGCTTTGCCGTCACTGCCGAGGCCTACCGCTACCTGCTCGATTCGGCCGGGGCCTGGGATGCCCTGCACGAGGCCCTCAACGGCCTCGATCCGGACGATGTCGAGGACCTGGCCCGGCGCGCACGACGGGCGCGCGAGATCGTGCTCGCCGCCCCCTTCCCCGACGACCTGCGCAGCGAGATCCTGGCCGCCTACCGGCAACTGCAGGCCGAATACGGCGAGGACCTGAGCGTGGCGGTGCGCAGTTCGGCCACCGCCGAGGACCTGCCCACCGCGAGCTTCGCCGGCCAACAGGAGACCTACCCCAACATCCGCGGCGACGACG
>JALWNJ010000377.1 GCA_026995955.1 Gammaproteobacteria bacterium | reverse complement strand
CGCGGATGCGCTTGAGCGAGGCGCAGAGCTGCCCGAAGGTGCCGTCGAACACGCGGCCGCAACCGCCGGCGAACAGGGTGTCGCCGCAGAACAGGGCACCCTCGCCGTAGTAGGCAATGTGGCCGGCGGTGTGCCCCGGCACCTCCAGCACCGAGAAGCGATACCCCGCGACCCGCACCTCGTCGCCGTCGTGCAGCGGGTGGTCGCAGTCGGGGATGCGTTCGCCCGCAGGCCCGTACACCGGCAACTCCGGCCAGCGCGCGCACAGCCCGCGGATACCGCCGACATGGTCGCCGTGATGATGGGTGACGAGGATCGCCTCCGGTGCCAGCCCGCGGGCGTCGAGCCACTCGATCACCGGTCGGTGGTCGCCGGGATCGACGATGGCACAGCCGTCCTGCTGCGGCGAGACGACCATCCAGATGTAGTTGTCGGCAAAGGCGCGTACCGGCTCGACGATCATGGGCCCTTCCTCCCGGCTGCTCGGCGGTTGCGTCATTATACCCGCAGCGCCCCCAGTCCGGCCTCGACACGGCCCCGAAGCTCGGTTGCCCGCGCCTCGTCGGCGGCAACCAGCTCCAGACGGCTGTCGCGGCGCCAGGCCACCGGCTGCAGATTGGCCTGGCCACCGGCGATGTCCAGCCGTTGCCAGTTGCGCCCGGTGCGCAGTACGCCCTTGAGCCGCAGCAGGCCGGGGGCAGCAGCCAGTTCCTCCAGCCAGGCGCGCAGCCGACCGCCATGCCAGCGCCATTCGCGCGGCCAGATCCAGCCCAGGGTAACCCCTTCCGCGCTCTCCAGCCTGCGAAAGCGCGTGCCGTCTGCCAGCACCTCCTCCTGCAGACAGGCCCGGTCGAGATGGCGCCGGCCCGGCCCGGCGACGGCTTCGTGCCCGCCGTCCAGCAGCGCGGGATCCATGGCGCCATGGGTGGTGGGCAGCACCGCCAGCGGCGGCGGGTAGCGTTGCGCGAACCATTGCGCCAGGGCGGCCATGCGTTCCGCGCCGGCCAGGTCGGAACGGTTCAGCAGCGCGACATCGGCCAGCTCGAGCTGCTCGCGGTAGAGATCGGAACGCTGCAGACGCTCGGCGCTGAAGCCGTCGGCGTCGAACACCCCGACCACGGCGCGCAGTCTCAGATGCGCGGCCAGCCCGGGCTCGACCAGCAGATCCAGGATGGCGGCCGGGTGGCCCAGCCCGCTGGGCTCGATCAGCAGGCGGTCGGGGCGGGCGGCGCGCAGCAGGGCAACGAGCCCCTGGCGCAGGTGCAGCGCGGCGGTGCAACAGATGCAGCCGCCGCTGACCTCGCGCACGCTGAGCGCCCCCTCGGCGGCGGATTCGAGCAGGGCGCCGTCCAGCCCCACCGCGCCGAAGTCGTTGACCAGCACCGCCCAGCGCTCGCCAGGCGGGCGCTGCGACAGCAGGTGCAGGATGGTGCTCGTCTTGCCGGCCCCCAGCATGCCGGTGACCAGGTTGACGGGGACCGGGGCCGGCATCGGGACGGGCTCAGGTTCTGGGCAGGGTCACGCCGGTCTGGCCCTGGTACTTCCCGCCACGATCGGCGTAGGACACCTCGCACACCTCGTCGGATTCCAGAAACAGCATCTGCGCCACCCCCTCGTTGGCGTAGATCTTGGCCGGCAGCGGCGTGGTGTTGGAGAACTCCAGGGTCACATGCCCCTCCCACTCGGGCTCCAGCGGCGTGACATTGACGATGATGCCGCAGCGGGCATAGGTGGACTTGCCGAGGCAGATGGTCAGCACATTGCGCGGGATGCGGAAGTATTCCACGGTACGCGCCAGGGCGAAGGAATTGGGCGGAATGATGCAGACATCGGACTTCACGTCGACAAAGCTGCTCTCGTCGAAGGCCTTGGGATCGACGATGGCCGAGTTGATGTTGGTAAAGACCTTGAACTCGTCGGCACAACGCACGTCGTAGCCGTAGCTGGAGGTGCCGTAGGATACGATACGGTTCTCGTTGACATGGCGCACCTGGCCGGGCTCGAAGGGCTCGATCATGCCGTGCTCCTCGGCCATGCGCCGGATCCAGCGGTCCGACTTGATGCTCATGTGGCTCTCCGTGGTCTGCGAGCGGCGCAGTTTATCACCCCGCCGTCAGCGCGTCAGGTCGAGCCGGCCCGAGGCGGAGAACGGCACCCGGAAGGGCTGGATCTCGAGATGGCCGTCGAGGGCGTATTCGATTCGCCTGCCGCGCAGCATGGCCTGCAGCCCCTCGGCCAGCTGCTGCCAGCGGAAGTCGATGTCCATGGCCAGCGTCTGCTCGCCTTTGGCCGGCAGGTCGATACGGGTGGCCGAGCTGCCGCTGGCCACCGGCACGCCGGCGAGCCGAAGGCGGTAGTCGTAGCGCTCGGCACGCAGCGGCACCGGGTTGGGATTGTGCAGCGACAGCAGCACCCGTACCCGGCCGCCCTCGACATCGGCATCGGAAAGCCGGACCGCCTCGACCCGGACCTGTGGCATGAGCTGCTCGACCCGCAGTCCCTTGCAGGCGCCGAGCAGCAGCGCAAGCATCACGAAAAGGGCCACCCGCGGGGGGTGGCCCGTAAGCACTGCGCGCGCAGTGCCCATCGATCAGTTGCTCTGGATGACGATCTTCGGGAACTTGGCGCTGTAGTCCTTGCTCTGGCTGGCCAGACGGGCCGCGGTCTTGCGCGCGATCTCGCGATAGATCTCGGCCGCGCGGCTGTCGGGCGCGGACACCACGGTGGGATTGCCGCTGTCGGCCTGCTCGCGGATGTCCTTCTCCAGCGGCAGCGCGCCGAGGAACTCGGTGTCGTACTTCTCGGCCATGCGACGGCCGCCGCCCTCGCCGAAGATGTGCTCCTCGTGGCCGCAGTTGGAGCAGATGTGGATGCTCATGTTCTCGATGATGCCGAGCACCGGCACCTCGACCTTCTCGAACATCTTCAGACCCTTGACGGCATCGAGGGTGGCGATGTCCTGCGGGGTAGTGACGATGACCGCGCCACTGACGGGGATGCGCTGGGCCAGGGTGAGCTGCACATCGCCGGTACCCGGCGGCAGGTCGATCACCAGATAGTCGAGGTCCTGCCAGCGGGTGTCGTTGAGCAGCTGCTCCAGCGCCTGGGTAACCATCGGACCACGCCAGATCATGGCGGTGTCCTCTTCCACCAGGAAGCCGATGGACATGGCCTGCACGCCGTGGTTCTCCATCGGCTCCAGGCTCTTGCCGTCGGGCGAGGTGGGCTGGCCGGTGATGCCCAGCATGCGCGGGATGGAGGGGCCGTAGATGTCGGCGTCCAGCACGCCGACGCGGGCGCCCTCGGCCGACAGCGCCAGCGCCAGGTTGACGGCGGTGGTGGACTTGCCGACGCCGCCCTTGCCTGAGGCGACGGCGATGATGTTCTTGATGCCGGGGATCGGCTTGAGGTTCTTCTGCACGGCATGCGAGGCGATCTCGGAACGCACGCTGACCTCGGCCTCGGTGACCCCGTCGAGCTTCTCGATGGCCTCTTTCGCGGCCGCGGCAAGGCCCTCCTCGACGCTCTTCGAGGGATAGCCCAGCACCAGTTCGACGGAAACCTTGCCACCATCGATGTCGATGTTACGCACCTCGCCGGCGGAGACGAGATCCTTGCCCACATTGGCGTCCTGAACGCCCTTCAGGGCCTCCTGGACCTGATCTTTGGTGACTTCTGACATGCGTGTACCTCGTGTGAAGATTCGGCAGATTGGCGCGCATTATACGCCACCGCCCGGGTGCAAAAAACTTGACACCACCGGGGTTATCCCGAGTTCTCCACTGGGTTATTGGGCCGGACGACCGGGTATTGCGTCGATGCGTTGCGCACCATCCAGTTTTTCACGTCATGAAATGACGCACCGTGCCCCCCAGCCCTTCGCGCCCCGAAACGGCTTGAAACCCCGTCCCGGGCGCGGAATACTGGCCAAAACCCGAACGGACCCGCCATGTTCCGCAGACGCGCGATCGACACTGCCGCCGCCATCGACCTCGGCTCCAACAGCTTCCACATGATCGTGGCCCGCATCGACAACGGCCAGATCCATGTCGAGGACAAGCTCAAGGAGATGGTACGCCTCGGCGGCGGGCTGGACGCCGAGGGCAATCTCACGCCCGAGGCCCAGGAGCGCGCGCTGGACTGCCTGCGCCGCTTCGGCGAGCGCATCCGCGGCCTGCCGCCGCATGCGGTGCGCGCGGTGGGCACCAACACCCTGCGCCGGGCACGCAACCGCCAGGTCTTCCTGCCGCTGGCCGAGGCGGCCCTGGGCCACCCCATCGAGATCGTGGCCGGGCGCGAGGAGGCACGCCTGATCCACCTGGGCGTGGCCCACAGCCTGCCCATCATCGAAGGCCGCCGCCTGGTCATGGACATCGGCGGCGGCAGCACCGAGTACATCATTGGCCGCCGCTTCGAGGCCGAGGTCATGGAAAGCCTGCACATGGGCTGCGTGAGCTTCTCGCAACGCCATTTCCGCAACGGCGAGATCGACGAGGAGAACTGGAAGGCGGCACGGCTGGCCGCCCGCCGCGAGCTGGAGGCCATCCGCCACGACTTTCTGGAACTGGGCTGGGAGGAGGCCGTCGGGGCCTCGGGCACGCTGCTGTCGGTGGCGCGCGTGCTGCGCGAACAGGGCTGGAGCGAGGACGGCATCACCCGCAAGGGTCTCAAGCGGCTGCGCAAGCACATGATCGAGGCCGGCCATGTCGATCGCCTGCGGCTCAAGGGCCTGAGCGAACAGCGCGCCCCGGTGTTCCCGGGCGGGGTCGCCATCGTCGAGGCGACGCTGATGGAGTTCGGCATCGAGCGGATGAAGGTCTCGGACGGCGCCCTGCGCGAGGGCCTGATCTACGACCTGCTGGGTCGCGGCGAGCCGGAATCGATCCGCGGGCGTACCGTGCAGACCCTGGCCCGACGACTGCAGGTGGATGCGACCCAGGCGGAACGAGTGGCGCGCCTGAGCGGGCGTCTGTTCGAGCGCGTGGCGCAGGACTGGGACCTGCAGGACGAGGATCGCGAGCTGCTGCACTGGGCCGCACAGCTGCATGAAGTCGGGCGACTTATCGCCCACAACCAGCACCACAAGCATGCCCACTACCTGCTGGCCCATGCCGACATGGCCGGCTTCTCGCTCCAGGAGCAGCAGCGCCTGGCCCTGCTGGTGCGGGCCCACCGGCGCAAGTTTCCCGCCAAGCTGTTCGCTGCCCTGCCGCCGGCTCAGGCGAAGCGGCTGGAACGGCTCGCCATGCTGTTGCGGATCGCTGTATTGCTGTACCGCAGCCGCGAGGACCGCGACATCCCGCTCAAGCGGGTCAAGGGCCGCAAGTACGGCCTGAAACTGGCTTTCGAGGGTGACTGGCTGGCACAGAACCAGCTCGCGCGCGCCGACCTGCTGGCGGAACGCGGGCTGCTGCAGGCCGCCGGACTGGAACTCGTGCTGGAGGAGGCATGAGGGTCGGACTGGCGATTGCCGGCGCCCTGCTGATGGTGGCCTACCTCACCCTGTGTGCCTTTGCCCTCTACGCATGGCATGCGCGCGACCTGCTGCCGCAGGCGGCGGCCGCCTGCCGCGAGTTGCCGGCCGAAGCGATCGCCGCCTGCGCCGGACACTACCTGGAACAGGGTTTCGGCAGCAGCGGATGGCAGCTCACGCTGATGGGCCTGCTGCTGGTGCCCGCGGCCATGCTGTCGTGGCTGCTGCTGGGCCGCCACACGCCGCTGCCGCTGCCGACGGCCACCCTGCTCGGCGGGATCGCCGCGGCGCTGCTGGCCCTGCTGCTGGCGCCGGAGCGCATGCCGGCCCTCGCCGCCCTGCTGGGTGCCCTGCTCGGCGGGCTGCTGCGCGAGCGGGGCACCGCCCTGCGCAGCTGATCCCCCGCTCCGCCCTGCATCAGCCCTGCAGCAGGCGTGCTTCCGCTTCCTCCAGCGCCGGCGGCGGGCCGCCAAGGATCACGATGTCGCCCTCGCGCAGCACGGCTTCGCCCCGCGGCGCGGGGACCAGGATGCCGCCGCGGCGGATGGCGACCACCTCGGACTCGTCAGGCAACGCGATGGCGTCGAGACGGCGGCCGACGGCATGCGCCTGGGCCGGCAGGGCCACGGTGTGCAGGTGCCGTTCATAACCGCGTTCGGCCTCGCCTTCGCCCTGGCGGTGGAAGAAGCTGCGCAGCGGGTGGTAGCGTTCGGCACGGATGGCGGCCATGCGCTCGGCCACCTCACTCTCGGGCCGGCCCAGCAGCAGCAGGAGCTGCGCCCCCAGCATCAGGCTCGCCTCCAGCCCCTCCGGCAGCACTTCGGTGGCCCCGGCATCGAGCAGTTCGTCGATGTGGCGGTCGTCCCGGGTACGCACCAGGATGGCCAGATCCGGGTTCATGTGCCGTGCCAGCGCCACCGTGGCCCGCGCCGCCTCGAACCGGTCGTGGGTGATCACCAGCGCCGAGGCCCGTGCCACGCCCACCCCTTCCAGCACCGCGCGTTGCGTGGCATCGCCGAACACCACGCGCAGGCCGGCCTGACGCGCGTGACGGATGCGCGCCGGGTCCAGATCCAGGGCGAGATAGTCGAACTGATCCTCCGCCAGCAGGGTCGCCAGGTTCTGCCCGATGCGCCCGAAGCCGACGATCAGCACATGGCCCTCGAGGCCGGCGCTCTCCTGGCGCAGCACTTCTTCCGGGTGTACCGGCTGCACGCTGCGCCGATGCAGCAGCCGCCGGGCGACCTCGCCGTTGCGCCGGATCAGCAGCGGCGCCAGCGCCATGCTCAGAATCATGGCACCCAGCAGCACCTGGCCCATTCCTTCCGGCAGCAGCCCCAGGCCCAGCACCCCGGCCACCAGCAACAGGCCGAATTCGCCGGCCTGGGCCAGACTGATCCCGGTGCGCAGCGCGCTCTCCCGGGTCTCGCCGAACAGGCGCGCCAGGCCCGTAACCAGCACCCCCTTGCCGAGTACGATGAGGAGCGCCAGCCCCAGGATGGGCAGCCCCTGTGCCAGCAGGACAGCCGGGTCGAGCAGCATGCCCACGGTGGCGAAGAACAGGCCCAGCAGCACCTCGCGGAAAGGGCGGATGTCGGACTCCACCTGATGCCGGAACTCGGTCTCGCCCAGCACCATGCCGGCGAGAAAGGCGCCGAGCGGCGGCGACAGCCCGGCCTCGTGCACCACCAGCGCCGAGGCAATGACCACGAACAGGGCGGCAAGCATGAACAGCTCGGGCGATTCGGCCCTTGCCACCCAGTGCAGGAAGGGCCGTGCCAGCCAGCGCCCGGCCAGGTACAACAGCGTGAACACAACTGCTGCCATCAGCAGCCGCTCGGACAGCTCCGCCCCACCCGCACCCGCGGCATCCCCCGCCTGCAGCGTGCCGAGCAGGATCAGGAACGGCAGCGTGGCCGCATCCTGGAACAGCAGCACCGCCACACTGGCACGGCCATGCGGCGTGGCCAGTTCCATCTGCTCCGCCAGTTGCTTGATGACCACCGCGGTGGAGGACATGGCCAGCGCGCCGCCCACCAGCAGCGCCACCCGCAGGTCCAGCCCCCACAGCCAGAGCAGCCCGGCCACCAGGCCGGTCACCAGCAGCACCTCGCTGCCGCCCAGGCCGAGTACCTGGCGCCGGTTGGCGAGCAGCTCCGGCAGGGTGAATTCCAGCCCGATGGTAAACATCAGGAACACCACGCCCAGCTCGGCCAGAAAGCGGGTCTGCTCGCTGTCCGGCAGCAGGCCGAACCCGTTCGGCCCGGCGATGAGCCCCACCGCCAGGTAGCCGAGGATGGGCGACAGCCCCAGATGGCGCAGCAGCGCCACCACGACCACCGCCAGCCCCAGCAGGGCAAACAGCCCGGTAAAGAAATCCGCGTGCATGCAGCCTCCTTCTCAGCATCGCCTCTATCGGGACGAATGCGACCGCTTCAAGCCCTCAGGCACCTTCATCGCGGTCATCGACGCAATCGGCCCACTCCACCTGGATGGTGGAATGGCCGATGCCGAAGCGCTCGCGCAGGATCCGCTTGGCCCGCTCCAGCACCGGCTGGCCCGCCACGCCCGGTGCCAGGCGCAGGTGCAGCGTGATCAGGGGCTGCTCCGGGGTCAGGGACCAGAGGTGGACATGGTGCACATCCCGCACCCCGTCGATCTCCGCCACCAGCGCCTTGCGCAGGGCGTCGAGATCGATGTCCGCCGGGGCGCCCTCCATCAGGATGTGCACCGAGCGGCGCAGGATGCGCCAGGTGCTGTTGAGGATCAGCAGCACCACCAGCAACGACAGGATGGGATCGATGGGCGTCCAACCCGTGTAGAGGATGACCACGGCGGCGACGATGGCCGCCACCGAGCCGAGCAGGTCACCCAGCACATGCAGCAGCGCAGCACGCACATTGAGGTTGTCGCCACTGCCGCCATGCAACAGGCGGAACACCAGCAGGTTGACGCCCAGCCCGAGCACGGCAATCACCATCATCACCCCGCCCAGCACCGGCTGGGGGCGGAACAGCCGTTCGATGGCCTCGTAGCCAATCCAGGCCACCAGAAACAGCAGCGATACCGCATTGATCAGTGCCGCCACGATCTGGAAGCGCTGCCAGCCATAGCTGCGCAGGTCGTCGGCCGGGCGCCGTGCCAGCCGCGCCGCCACCCAGGCCAGGAACAGCGAGGCCGAATCGGTGAGCATGTGGCCGGCATCGGCCACCAGCGCCAGCGAGCCGGACACCAGCCCGCCCGCCAGCTCGGCCACCATGAAGCTGCCGGTCAGAAGCAGCGCCAGACGCAGCCGCCCCTCGTCGTCGTGATGGTGGTGATGGTGCCCATTCATGCCACCATTGTGGGAGCGGGCAGCGCCAGTGGCAAGCAGCCGGGGGGCAGGCTAAACTTCGGCCTCCTTATCTGCAAGCGGGAAACACCATGACGCGCAAGGTCGATGTCGCCATCATCGGTGCCGGTTCCGCCGGCCTCTATGCCCTGTCCCAGGTCCGCCATGCCGGACGCTCGTTTGCCCTCATCGACGGCGGCGAGCTGGGCACCACCTGTGCCCGGGTCGGCTGCATGCCCTCCAAGGTGCTGATCCAGGTGGCCGAGGACTTCCACCACCGCAAGCTGTTCGAGCGCCAGGGCATCGACGGTGCCGAGGAACTGAGCGTGGATGGCGAGGCGGTGATGGAATACGTGCAGGACCTGCGCGACCACTTCGTGGACCAGGTGCTGACCACCTCCACCGACGAGATGGGCGAGGAATTCATCGCCGCCCATGCCCGCTTCACCGGCCCGCGCACGCTGCAGGCCGGCGACGAGACCATCGAGGCCGATGCCATCGTCATCGCCACCGGCTCCAGTCCCATCGTGCCCGAGGCCTGGCAGGCCTTCGGCGATCGCATCCTCACCACCGACACCGTGTTCGAGCTGGAGGACCTGCCGCGTTCGATGGCCGTGGTCGGCATGGGCGTCATCGGCCTGGAGCTGGGCCAGGCCTTCGCCCGCCTGGGCGTGGAACTGGTCGGCATCGACATCTGCGAGACGCTCTGTCACCTCACCGATGGTGAGGTGAACCAGGCCCTGATCGACAGCATCTCGCGCGAGTTCCCGCTCTGGCTCGGCCATGCTGCCGAGATCGAGGAGGCCGACGGCGGTCGGCTGCGGGTCACGGCGGGCGACAACGGCATCGAGGTGGAGAAGGTGCTGGTGTGCATGGGTCGACGCTCCAACCTGGAGGGCCTCGATCTCGAGGCCGCTGGCATCACGCTGGATGCACGCGGCCTGCCCGATTTCGACCGCCACACCATGCGTGTGCGGTCGGCGCCCGAGGCGCGCATCTACATCGCCGGCGATGTCGATGGCGAGCGGCCGATCCTGCACGAGGCCGGTGACGAGGGGCGCATCGCGGGCTACAACGCGGCCCGCGACACGGACACCGCCTTCGGTCGCAAGGTGCCCTTCTCCATCACCTTCTGCGATCCCAATGTGGTGCAGGTTGGGCGGACGCGCGCCGAACTGGACGCCGAGGGCGTGGACTACCTCGTCGGGGCCATGAAGATGGCACCGCTGGGCCGCGCGCTC
>JALWNJ010000376.1 GCA_026995955.1 Gammaproteobacteria bacterium | reverse complement strand
GCCGAGGCCATGGAGAAGGTGGGGAAGGAAGGCGTGATCACCGTCGAGGAGGGCTCCGGCCTGGAGAACGAGCTCGAGGTGGTCGAGGGCATGCAGTTCGACCGCGGTTACCTGTCTCCGTACTTCGTCAACAAGCAGGAGACCATGACCGCCGAGCTGGAGAACCCGCTCATCCTGCTGCACGACAAGAAGATCAGCAACATCCGTGACCTGCTGCCGGTGCTCGAGGGCGTCGCCAAGCAGGGTCGTCCGCTGCTGATCATCGCCGAGGACGTGGAGGGCGAGGCCCTGGCCACCCTGGTGGTCAACAACATCCGTGGCATCGTCAAGGTCTGCGCCGTCAAGGCACCCGGCTTCGGTGACCGTCGCAAGGCCATGCTGCAGGACATCGCCATCCTCACCGGCGGCCAGGTCATCTCCGAGGAGCTGGGCATGAGCCTGGAGAAGGCCAGCGTCGAGGATCTGGGCAGCGCCAAGCGCGTGGTGGTGACCAAGGAGAACACCACCATCATCGACGGCCATGGCTCTCCCGAGGACATCAAGGCCCGTGTCGAGCAGATCCGCGCCCTGATCGAGGAGGCCACCTCCGACTACGATCGCGAGAAGCTGCAGGAGCGCGTCGCCAAGCTGGCCGGCGGCGTGGCCGTGATCAAGGTCGGTGCCGCCACCGAGGTCGAAATGAAGGAGAAGAAGGCCCGCGTCGAGGATGCCCTGCACGCCACCCGCGCCGCCGTGGAAGAGGGCGTGGTGCCCGGTGGTGGTGTGGCCCTGGTGCGTGCCTCCCGCGCCATTGCCGACCTCAAGGGCGACAACCAGGATCAGGACGTCGGTCTCGACATCGCCCGCCGCGCGATGGAAGAGCCGCTGCGTCAGATCTGCGCCAATGCCGGTGACGAGCCCTCCGTGGTGCTCAACAAGGTCGCCGAGGGCGAAGGCAACTTCGGCTACAACGCCGCTACCGGCGAGTATGGCGACATGATCGAAATGGGTATCCTCGACCCGACCAAGGTCACCCGTACCGCCCTGCAGAACGCAGCCTCCGTGGCCGCGCTCATCATCACCACCGAGGCCATGGTTGCCGAGATCCCGAAGGAAGAGGCAGCCCCGGCCGCAGGCGGCATGGGCGGCATGGGCGACATGGGCATGATGTAATCGGATTTCCCTCCGACGACATCGTTGTCACCCTCGGGCCCCGCTTCGGCGGGGCACTTTTTCGTGCCAGGGACGGGGAGCTTGGGACTGGGTACGAGGAGTGACCGGTTCCAGGTCTCAGGCCACTTGCACCTGATCTTGTGGCAGGATGAAGTGCATCGAAATCGAGGGAGGTTTCCATGCCCGAAGGTCCCGAGATCCGCCGCGCGGCGGATCGTATCGAGGCAGCCCTTGGCGGAGCGCGCCTGCTGCGCGTCCGGTTCGGTCTGCCCGCCTTGCAGGGACAGGCGCATCGGTTCGAAGGGGCACGGATTCTGCGGGTGGATACGCGTGGCAAGGCCATGCTCACGCGCTTCGACAACGGGCTGTCCATCTACTCGCACAACCAGCTCTATGGCCGCTGGCAGGTGGTGGCTGCTGGCGAGCGGCCGGATACCAGGCGTCAGCTGCGCCTGGCCCTGGAAGGCGAGCGCTGGCATGCCCTGCTGTACAGCGCTTCCGACACTGCGGTGCTCGATGCTGCGGGCGAGGCTGCGCATCCGTTCCTGTCACGGCTGGGGCCGGATGTGCTGGGCGATCTGGACGCCCTGCAGGTACGCGATCGCCTGCTGCGCCCCGAGTTCCGGCGACGCCGGCTCGGCAACCTGCTGGTAGACCAGAGCTTCGTGGCCGGGCTGGGCAATTACCTGCGCTGCGAGATCCTGTTCGTGGCCGGGCTGCGCCCCGAGCGCCGGCCGATGGATCTGGACGACACCACGGTGGATCGGCTGGCACGGGCCATCATTGATCTCCCCCGACGATCCTTGCGTACCGGAGGCATCACCAACGACGAGGCACGGGCGCTCGCGCTGATGGCCGCCGGAGCAGACTTCGAGCAGGCCCGGTTTCATGTGTTCCGCCGGGCGGGCGAGCCCTGCTATCGCTGTGGCACGCCGATCCGGATGGAGCGCAAGGGTGGTCAGGCCTGCTATTTCTGTCCGCAATGCCAGCGATGAAAGGGGCGAGGGACTTGTGACTTGGAACGAGGGTTGTTGTGCCTCCGATGCGCCTCGCCACTCGTCCCAGGTCCCTCGCTCCTGTTCTTGGTTGCACATCCGCTGACGCGGCTGCGCCCTACTTTCTTGCTTGCCCAAGAAAGTAGGCAAAGAAGGGCACCCCGGAGCCCGCGCCCCTTCGGGG
>JALWNJ010000375.1 GCA_026995955.1 Gammaproteobacteria bacterium | reverse complement strand
GTGCGCGGCCGGCACCAGCGGGGCGCCCTGGCCGCCGGCGGCGAGGTCGCGGCTGCGGAAGTCGCTCACCACGGTGACGCCGCAGCGTTCCGCGACGCGGCTGGCATCGCCGAGCTGCAGGCTGAACGGGTGGGGGGCGTCCGGGGCGTGATGGACCGTCTGGCCGTGCAGGCCGATGGCCTGCACGGCGCATCCGTCGAGCGCGGGGTCGGCCAGCAGCCGCGCGCAGGCTACGGCGTATTCCGATCCCAGCTCGGCGTGCAGTGCCCCCATCTCCGCCCAGCTGCCGTGCCAGTCCGGCGCCGTGACCTGCAGCAGGCGCGCGCGCAGCGCCTCCGGCCAGGGCCGGCTCAGCGAGGCCAGGATGCGTGGAGCGCCCTGCCCGAATTCGGCCGCGACCAGATCGATGCCGTCGAGGCTGGTGCCGGACATGACCCCCACGAAGACGGGCGGGGCGGCCGGCACGGCAATCAACCCTGATCCGGCCGGGTGGCCTCGGCGACGGTGGTGCGGCGATAGAGCCGGATCTGGCTCAGCAGCGGCTGGGCATGGGCCTTGAAGTCGGCCATGTACTTCGCCGGCAGGGGTTGGGCCGCCGGCAGCTTCACCGTCAGCGGATTGCGGTGCACGCCATTGACGCGGAACTCGTAGTGCAGGTGCGGGCCGGTGGCCAGGCCCGACATGCCCACGAAGCCGATGACCTGTCCCTGCTTCACCCGGCTGCCGACGCGGATGCGGCGGCTGTAGGCGTTGAGATGGGCGTACAGCGTGCTGTAGCGTGCGCCGTGCTTGAGGATGATGACACGGCCATAGCCGCCCTTGCGGCCCTTGAAGATCACCTTGCCGTCACCGGCGGCCTTCACCGGCGTGCCGCGCGGCGCGGCGTAGTCCACGCCCTTGTGGGCACGGATGCGATTGAGGATCGGGTGCTTGCGGTGCAGGCTGAAGCGCGAGCTGATGTGGGTGAAGTTGACCGGGGTGCGCAGGAAGGCCTTGCGCATGCTGCGCCCGTCCGGACTGTAGTAGTCGGTCACCCCGTCCGGGCGTGTGTAGCGCACCGCCTGGTAGTCGCGTCCCTGGTTGCTGAACTCCGCCGCCACGATGTGGCCGTCGCCGATCTTCTCGCCGTCGCGGTACAGCTCCTCGTAGATCAGGGTAAAGCGGTCGCCCTTGCGCAGATCGAGGGCGAAGTCGATGTCCCAGCCGAAGATCCCGGCCAGCTCCATGATCACGCTGTCCGACAGCCCGGCGCGGCGACCATCGACGAACAGGGAGTCGCGGATCACGCCGCTGGCCAGGCGCCGCCGCACCTCGACCGGCTTCTCCACCTGCTGCAGCCGGTAGTGGTCGCCATCACGCACCACCCGCAGCTGGTGGCGGTCGTCCGGTTCGTACACCAGCTCGCGGAACTGGCCGTTCTGCTTGCGTACCCGGATCAGCTGTCCCGGGTAGATGGCCCGAAGTGCCTTGCCGGCCCCCTTCAGGGCCAGGATCGGGCGCAGATGCGAGTGAATCTCCAGCTCGCTGAAGATGGCCGACAGACTGTCGCCCGGGCGCACCCGGTGTTCCAGCCAGGCACCGGCATCCGGCTTCGGCGCAGCCGCGGGTTCGGCCCGGGAAACGGAGCGGGTTGCCGGGTGCCCGGATGCGGGGCCGGTCCGGGCTGTGCCGGCCCGGGGCACCGCCACCGGCCGAGCGTCGGATGAGCGCTCCCCGGTTTCCTGCCCCGGCAGGCGCAAGGGGATGTACACCCGCCGTGTCGCTTCATCGGCCCTCTGCGGGGGGGCGGCCGCCTGCGCCGAGGCCTCGGCCGGGTCGGAAGAGCCGGTGACCAGGCCCAGCAGCAGGAAACCGGCCACCAGGGCCGCCACTGCCGTTATAATGACGCGCCGATCCGGACCAGGGCGCCGCGGGCTGGATTTATAGTCCCGGTTGAGGAATGAAGGATAATTCACGGAAATCGTTCCGGTTTTTCTTTTGACATTAGCCCCTGCGCCGATCCGGGTCAAGGCCCCGCGGGCCATTTTGCCCGCTGTCGTCGCGCATCGCCAGCCCGCGCATGCGCGAAATCGAATCCAATTCACATCGACGGGTGCCAGCACCATGAGCGACAACCTGGAACAGAGCCTCGCGCTGATCCGGCGCGGAACCGAAGAGATCCTGCTCGAGGAGCAGCTGCGCGAGAAGCTGAAGAAGGGGCGTCCGCTGCGGGTCAAGGCCGGCTTCGATCCCACTGCTCCCGACCTGCATCTTGGCCACACCGTGCTCATCAACAAGCTGCGCCAGTTCCAGGAGCTGGGCCACGAGGTCCTGTTCCTCATCGGTGATTTCACCGG
>JALWNJ010000374.1 GCA_026995955.1 Gammaproteobacteria bacterium | reverse complement strand
GCGCGCGGGGGGCAGCGAGGGCGACATCGCCTGTGTCAGCTTCCACCGGAACAAGATCGTGACCTGGATCGAAGGCGGCGCCTTCCTGCGCGAGGGCGCGGATGCCCAGCGGCGCATCGAGGCCCTGCGTTTCCACGGCATCCGTCGCAATGCGAAGGGCGAAATCGACATCGTCGAGGCCGGCGGCAAGTTCAACCTGCCCGATGTCAACGCCCGCGTCGGCTGCGACCAGCTGGCCCGGCTCGACGATTTCAACGCCCGCCGCCGGGCCCTGGCGGAACGCTACTTCGAGCAGCTGCTGAGCATGCGCCTGCCGGTGGAGCTGCCGGCGCGCGGCGACGGGGGCCACGCCTGGCACATGTTCCAGCTGCTGATCCCGTTCGACGCCCTGGGGCTCGACCGCCCGGGCTTCATCGCCGCCATGCGCGAACGCGGCATCGGCATCGGCGTGCACTACCCGGCCCTGCACGAGACCACGCTGTACCGGCGGCTCGACCCGCGCCCCTGCCCCAACGCCAGCCGCGTCGGCCGCGAGACGGTCACCCTGCCGCTGTTCCCGGCCATGCGCGAACCCGATGTCGATCGGGTGTGCACCGCCCTAGCCGAAGTGTTGCCCGGTTCCTGATAGAATCGGCGGGCATGAACACGCATCAGGCCGACAACCCCGCTGCGGACGACGCACCGCGCCTCTCCATCGTCATCCCCGTGTACAACGAGGCGGAGGTGCTGCCCGCCCTGTTCGAACGGCTGTATCCGGTGCTCGACGGCCTGGGACGCCGCTACGAGGTGGTCTTCGTCGACGACGGTTCCACCGATCGCAGCCCGGCCCTGCTGCGCGAGCAGTTCGAGCGCCGTCCGGAGGTCACCCGCGTGGTGTACCTGCAGAACAACTTCGGCCAGCACGCCGCCATCCTGGCCGGATTCCGCGTCTCGCGCGGCGAGCAGGTCATCACCCTGGATGCCGACCTGCAGAACCCGCCCGAGGAGATTCCCAAGCTGGTGGAGCAGCTCGACGCCGGCCACGACTATGTGGGCACCATCCGGCGCAAGCGCCGCGACTCGCTGTGGCGCACGGTGGCCTCGCGCATGATGAACCGCCTGCGCGAGCGCATCACCCACATTCGCATGACCGACCAAGGCAACATGCTGCGCGGCTACCACCGGCGCATCATCGACACCATCAACCAGACGCGAGAGATCAACACCTTCATCCCGGCGCTGGCCTACCTGTACGCGCTCGATCCGGTGGAGATCACAGTGGAACACGAGGCGCGCCATGCCGGGGAATCCAAGTACTCGCTGTACCGCCTCATCCGCCTCAACTTCGACCTGGTGACCGGCTTCACCACCTGGCCGCTGGAGGTGTTCTCCTTCATCGGCATGCTGATCTCGATCCCCTCCGCGCTGCTGGTGATCTACATGCTGCTGCGGCGCCTCATCATCGGCCCCGAGGTGGAGGGAGTATTCACCCTGTTCGCCATCAACTTCTTCTTCATCGGTGTCATCCTGTTCGGCATCGGGCTGCTCGGCGAGTACGTGGGGCGCATCTACCAGGAGGTGCAGAACCGGCCGCGCTACATCATCCGCGCGGTGCTGGAACAGAAGTCCGAAGCCGAGAACTCATGACCCGCGCCGTCGTCTTCGCCTACAACGAGGTCGGCGTGCGCTGTCTCGCCACGCTGCTGGCACAGGGTGTCGAGGTGCCGCTGGTGGTCACCCACGAGGACGACCCCAACGAGGAGATCTTCTTCTCCAGCGTGCGCCGGCTGGCGGCACTGGAGGGCATCGAGACGATCACCCCAGCAGCCGACGAACTGCCCCAACTGGCCGCCCGACTGGAGGCGCTGGCACCGGACTTCCTGTTCTCCTTCTATTACCGCTACCTGATCCCGCCCGCCCTGCTGGCCATCCCGCGCCATGGCGCGCTCAATGTGCACGGCTCGCTGCTGCCGCGCTATCGCGGCCGCGCCCCGGTGAACTGGGCGGTGCTGCACGGCGAGCCCGAGACCGGGGCCAGCCTGCACTACATGGTGGAAAAGCCGGATGCCGGCGACCTGGTCGATCAGATGGCGGTGCCGATCCTGCCCAACGACACCGCCGCCCAGGTGTTCGACAAGGTGGTGGTCGCCGCCGAGCTGGTGCTGCACCGCAGCCTGCCCGCGCTGTGCGCGGGCACCGCCCCGCGCCGGCCGCTGGATCTGGCCGCCGGCAGCTACTTCGGCGGCCGGACGCCGGAGGACGGGCGCATTGACTGGCGCCAGGGGGCCTGGCAGGTGCACAACCTGATCCGCGCCGTGGCGCCACCCTGGCCCGGGGCCTTCACCGATCTGCCCGGAGGGCGGCTGCGCATCCTCGGCAGCCACTTCCGCAACGAGCCGGCACGGCACGATCGCCCCTGCCTGTATGTGGAAAATGATACAATGCGCGCCGACTGCGCCGATGGACGGCGCCTGCAACTGCTGCAGCTCGAATGGCAGGGGCGGCCGCTGGATGTGGCCGGCTTCATCGAGCAGTTCGGCAGCGATCCACTCGACTTGGGAGATGCCCGGTGAAAAGGGTTCTGATTCTTGGCGTCAACGGCTTCATCGGCCACCACCTCAGCAAGCGCATCCTCGACACCACCGACTGGGAAGTGCATGGCATGGACATGCACAGCAACCGCGTGTCCGACCTGCTGGACAATCCGCGCTTCAACTTCTTCGAGGGTGACATCACCATCAACCGCGAGTGGGTCGAATACCACATCAAGAAGTGCGATGTCGTGCTGCCGCTGGTGGCCATCGCCACCCCGGCCACCTATGTACGCGAACCGCTCAAGGTGTTCGGCCTCGACTTCGAGGCCAACCTGCCCATCATCCGCCAGTGCGTGCAGTACGGAAAGCGCGTCATCTTCCCCTCCACCTCGGAGGTGTACGGCATGTGCCGCGACGAGGAGTTCGATCCCTACAGCTCCGAGCTGGTGCTGGGTCCGATCAACAAGCAGCGCTGGATCTACTCCTGCTCCAAGCAACTGCTCGACCGGGTGATCTGGGCCCATGGCATGCAGGACGGGCTGGCCTTCACCCTGTTCCGCCCCTTCAACTGGATCGGCCCGGGGCTGGACAGCATCCACACCCCCAAGGAGGGCAGCTCGCGCGTGGTCACCCAGTTCCTCGGCCACATCGTGCGCGGTGAAAACATCAGCCTGGTGGACGGCGGCCACGCCAAGCGTGCCTTCACCTACATCGACGACGGCATCGACGCGCTGATGCGCATCATCGCCAACGAGAACGAGGTGGCCAACGGCAAGATCTACAACATCGGCAACCCGGCCAACAACCACTCGGTGCGCGAGCTGGCCGAGATGATGCTGGAGATCGCCATGGAGTTTCCGGAATACGCCGAAACGGCCGGGCAGGTGGAGCTGGTCGAGGTCAGTTCGGGCAAGTACTACGGCGAAGGCTACCAGGACGTGCAGAACCGGGTGCCGGCCATCCACAACACGCGCGAGGAGCTGGGCTGGGCCCCGAAAATCGACATGCGGGATGCCCTGCGCCGCATCTTCGAGGCCTATCGCGGCGATGTCGCCGCCGCGCGCCAGCTGCTCGACTGAGCCCGGCCCGCGGCCGACGCCGTGCGCATCAGCCTCAAGATCGATGTCGACACCCTGCGCGGCACCCTGGAGGGGGTGCCGCCGCTGGTGGATCTGCTGCACCGGCACGGCGTCGGCGCCACCTTCCTGTTCAGCCTCGGCCCGGACCATACCGGCCGCGCCCTGCGCCGCGTCTTCCGCCCCGGCTTCCTGGCCAAGGTGCGCCGCACCTCGGTGGCCAGCAACTACGGCCTGCGCACCCTCATGTATGGGGTGCTACTGCCCGGCCCCGACATAGGGCGGCGCGGTGCCGCGGTGATGCGTGCGGTGCGCGAGGCCGGCTTCGAGGTGGGCATCCACACCTGGGATCATGTGCGCTGGCAGGACTTCGTCACCCGCCGCGACGCGGCCTGGACGGAACGCGAGATGCAGAGGGCACGGGCGGCCTTCGAGCGCGTGTTTGCAACGGCACCGCACTGCTTCGGCGCCGCCGGCTGGCAGATCAACCGTCATGCCCTGGCCGTGCAGGACCGCTGGGGGCTGCAACACGCCAGTGACACCCGCGGCCGCCATCCCTTCCTGCCACGCATGGAGGGCGTGGACTTCGACACCCCACAACTGCCCACCACCCTGCCGACCCTGGACGAACTGGTGGGACGCGACGGCATCACGGCGGAGAACGCCCACGAGGCCGTGCTGGATCTCTCGCAACGGGCCGATGACCCCGATGCCGGGCATGTCTTCACCCTGCATGCCGAGCTGGAAGGCATGGCCTACCGCGGCTTCCTCGACCGTCTGCTCACGACCTGGAAGGCACGGGGCTGCCGCATCGGCAGCCTGGGCGAGCTGGCCCGGGAACTGGATCGGGCCGCCCTGCCCCGCCACGAAATCGTCTTCGGCGAGATCGAGGGCCGCGCCGGCAGCCTCGCCCTGCAGGGGGCCTGAAACGAAACGGCGGCTGCCGGCAGGGAGGCCGGCAACCGCCGTCGATGATGCCTGCTCTGGCCTCAGCCGGCGCGGCTGAACAGGGCGTCGATCTTCTCGCCGATCTCGTCGAAGATCTCGTGCAGGGCGCTCAGGAAGTTGTCGTCCTCCCAGGCCTCGGCATCCTGCTCGCGCAGCTGGTGGATGCGGGCGTCGATTTCCTTGCAGTGCTGTTTCAGATCCTCGATGTCCCGCTCAAACTCGCGCTGCAGGCTCTCGGTCTTGCCCTGGATGCGCTGGCGCAGCTCCTCGATGCGCTGGCAGTACTCGTTGCGGCGCGCCTCGAGGCGGGCGATCTCCTGTTCGATGTCAACGGTCATCGGCAGACTCCTGAATGTCGGATGCAGTGGAATGGACGGATGGCCCCCGTTCCCCATTGGTGGGGCCGACGGCCGGCAATTCAAGAAGGCGCTCATGCCAGGGCAGTCCTCCCTGCGCCATGACACGGAGTTTACCGCAACTGGAGGATACTGTCCCAGGCCGCATGCATGGCCTCGATGGTGCCCGGGGCCGGACTCGAACCGGCACGGTGTCACCACCGGGAGATTTTAAGTCTCCTGCGTCTACCAGTTTCGCCACCCGGGCGGGCGACAGGCAAGAACGAGAAAGAAAAGATGGAGGCTGAGCCCGGAATCGAACCGAGGTACACGGCTTTGCAGGCCGCTGCATAACCACTCTGCCACTCAGCCCCGTGGGGCGGGAATGATAGCACTCCCCCGAATACGAAAAAACCCCGGCGGGATGCCGGGGTTGATTCGTGATCTGGAGCGGGAAACGAGACTCGAACTCGCGACCCCAACCTTGGCAAGGTTGTGCTCTACCAACTGAGCTATTCCCGCGTAGAGGCCGCTTATTCTATGGAATGCGCGGCTTGTGTCAACACCCCCGACGGAAAAAATCGCCACCGTTTTCCCTCAGGGGGCAGACGCCCCCTGCTCGGCAAAGGCCGCCCGCATGTAGTCGATCATCGACCACAGGGTGAGCAATGCCGCCAGGTACAGAAGCACCACACCGGGCCGGAACACCTCGATCCCGATCCACGGCAGGGGCTGCTCGAAGAGCAGGAACAAAAGGGCCACGATCTGCGCCGTGGTCTTGACCTTGCCCAGCCAGGACACCGCCACGCGGGCGCGCTGGCCAACCTCCGCCATCCACTCGCGCAGCGCCGAGATGGCGATCTCGCGACTGATGATCACCAGCGCCGGCAGCGTCATCCACCAGGCCGAGACATCGTCCACCAGCAGCACCAGGGCGGTGGCCACCAGCAGCTTGTCCGCCACCGGATCGAGAAAGGCCCCGAAGCGGCTGGTGACGCCCCAGCGGCGGGCCAGGTGACCGTCCAGCCAGTCGGTCAGCCCTGCGATGCCGAACAGCACCGAGCTGGCCGGCCGCGCCCAGTCGAAGGGCAGGTAGAACACCAGAACCAGCAGGGGGATCATGAGGATCCGCGTCCAGGTCAGCAGGTTGGGCAGCTTGTGCATCATGCCGTCGCGGTCCTCAGGATTCGTGCAGGGTTTCGTGTATGCGCCCGGCCAGGCGGCGACTGATGCCGGGCACCTTGGCCAGCTCCTCGCGGCTGGCGCGCAGCACGCCCTGCAGTCCGCCGAAGTGCTTGAGCAGGCTCTGGCGCCGCTTCGGTCCCAGCCCCTCGATGCCCTCCAGCGGCGAACTGCGGCGCTTGCGCGCACGGCGCTGGCGATGTCCGGTGATGGCAAAGCGGTGCGCCTCGTCGCGCAGCTGCTGCAGCAGGTGCAGGGCCGGCGAATCGGCCGGCAGTATAGTGGGCTCGCTGCGGTCGCTCAACCGCAGGCTGTCAAGCTCCGGCCGCCGACCCTCGCCCTTGGTGATGCCGAGCAGGGTGACTCCCTCCACCTGCAGCTCCTCCAGCACCTCGGCAGCCTGCCGCAGCTGTCCGCGCCCGCCGTCGATGAGCAGCAGGTCGGGCAGGCGCCCCTCTCCTTTCTTGATGCGCGTGTAGCGCCGCATCAGGGCCTGGCGCATGGCGGCGTAGTCGTCACCCGGCTCGATGTCACGGATGTTGAAGCGGCGATAGTCGGACTTGAGCGGCCCCTCGGGACCGAACACCACGCAGGCAGCCACCGTCGCCTCGCCGCCGGTATGGCTGATGTCGAAACACTCCAGGCGCTGCGGCGGCTCGGGCAGGTCCAGCGCCTCCTGCAGGGCCTCCAGCCTTGCCTGCATGCCGGTGCGCGAAGCGATGCGCGCAGCCAGCGCCTGTTCGGCGTTGTTGCGCGCCAGCTCCAGCCAGCGAGCACGGTCCTTGCGCACCCGGCTGGTGATGCGCACGCGCCGGCCACGGCGCTCGGCGAACACCTGTTCCAGCAGCTCGCGCTCCGGCGGCTCGTGGCTCAGCAGCAGCTCGTCGGGCAGGGCCCGTTCCAGGTAGTACTGCCCGAGGAAGGCCTCCAGCACCTCCCCCGGCGCCAGGCCCTCGGTATTGTCCGGAAAGAAATTGCGGTTGCCGAGCACCGTGCCGGCACGGATGGTGAACACCTGCACGCAAGTCATGCCGCCTTCCTGCGCACAGGCCAGTACATCGGCATCGCGCAGCTCGCCGCTGATGGCCTGGCGATCGCTGATGCGCCGCAACTGTTCGATGCGGTCGCGCAGCCGTGCTGCCTGCTCGAACTCCAGCCGTTCGGCGGCCTGCTCCATGCGCGCGACCAGCTCACCGATGAGCTCCTCGCTGCGCCCCTCGAGGAAGCGGATGGCATGGCCAACCTCGGCCCGGTACTCGGCCTCGGACACCAGCCCGACACAGGGCGCGCTGCAGCGATCGATCTGGTATTGCAGGCACGGCCGGGAGCGGTTGCGGAAGAAGCTGTCCTCGCACTGGCGCACGCGAAACAGCTTCTGCAGCAGGTTGAGTGTCTCGCGCACCGCGCCGGCGCTGGGATAGGGGCCGAAGTAGCGCCCCCCCTTGCTGCGCGCGCCGCGATGGAAGGCCAGGCGGGGAAAGGTCTCGTCGGTGCTGACGAAGATCCAGGGATAGCTCTTGTCGTCGCGCAGCAGGATGTTGTAGCGCGGCCGGTGCTCCTTGATGAGGTTGTTCTCGAGGATCAGGGCCTCGGCCTCGGTGTGGGTGACCGTGATCTCGATGTCACGAATCTGGGCCACCATGCTGCGGATGCGCGGGCTCGGCTGGCGGCTGCGGAAATAGCTGGCCACACGCTTCTTCAGATTGTGCGCCTTGCCCACGTAGAGCAGCCGGCCGCCCTCGCCGATCATGCGATAGACGCCGGGGCGGCTGGTGAGGGTGGCGAGGAAGGCCCGGTGGTCGAAATGGGGCGCCGGCCGCCGTTCGCTCATGGCTCAGGCCCCGTCGAGCAGCGCACGCGCCCGCGCGAACACGGCGTCGAACATCTCCTCGGTGAGCCGCCGGGTCTGGGTGTTGTATCGGCTGCAGTGGTAGGAGTCCAGCAGCATCAGCTCCCCTGGCAGATCGTGTTCGGCAGCATGCGCGAAGCGGGCCGCGGACTGTTTCAGGCCCAGTGCACGCAGCACCGCATTGTGGGCGATGCTGCCCAGGGCCAGCACCACGCCCCCTGACGGCAGCATTCCCAGCTCCTGCGCAAGGTAGGCGTTGCAGGCGCGGATCTCCGCGGTCGTGGGCTTGTTCTGCGGCGGCAGACACTTGACGGCATTGGTGATGCGGCAATCCTGCAGTCGCAGGCCGTCCGCGGCATGTTCCGACACCGGCCGGCTGGCGAAGCCATGCGTGTGCAGGGTGCGATACAGCAGAATGCCGGCATGATCGCCGGTGAACGGCCGGCCGCTGGCATTGGCGCCATGTTTGCCTGGGGCCAGACCGACGATCAGCAGACGCGCGGTTTCCGGGCCGAACGGCGGTACCGGAGCGCAATGATAGTCGGGATGCTCGGTCCGCACTTCGTCGAGAAAGCCCGCCAGACGGGGACAGCGCCGGCAGTCGGGATCGAAGGCAGTCAGCGATGTGCTCGGTGGCGTGTTCATGACACGCATGATACCCCAGGGCAGACGCAGGCGGCTGCTCAGCCCGGCTGTTCGATCAGCCCGTATTCCATCGCCACCCGCAGCAGTTCCACCGTGCTGCGGGTATTGAGCTTCTGGTTGAGGCGTTTCTTGTAGGTACTGACCGTCTGCGGACTGAGATTGAGATGGGCGGCGATCTCCTTGGGCGTCATGCCCTCGGCCAGCAGCCTGAGGATCTGCAGCTCGCGGTTGGAGAGCTGGCTGGCCACCTCCTCGCCACTGCCCGGCAGGTCGGAGAACACCAGGTCGGCCGCCACCTCCTGGCTGATGTAGCGCCCGCCGTCCATCACCTTGCGCACGGCGCGGATCATTTCGTCGGCGCTGCAACCCTTGGTGAGGTAGCCGACGGCGCCGTCGTTGAGGGCGCGACGCGGCAGGGGGCCCGTGCTGGTGACTGAGAGCATGAGGATGCGCAGTTCGGGCCGGATGGCCAGCAGGCGGCGCACCGCCTCCTCGCCGGACATGCCGGGCAGGCGCAGATCGAGGAACACCACGTCCACCGGATTGCGACGCACGAAGTCCAGCGCCTCTTCGGCCGTGGACACGGCCCCCACGACCTCGCAACCCGCCGCAGCACCGCGTTCCTGCAGCAACAGGCCGATGCCCTCCCTGACCAGATCGTGATCGTCGACGAGCAGTATGCGTGCCATCCGGTTATTGTTTTCCAGCAGTGTCCGGGTCAACCGTACCCGAATCCGGCGCGCTTGCAAAGTCCTGATCCTTCCACTCCGGCCAGGGGTGACGCGCCAGCACCGTATTGTAGTAGCGCGCATCCTCCGTCACCTCGCGTCCCAGCCAGGGCGGGCGCTCGAAGGGCTCGTCGGGATCGGACAGCTCGATCTCGGCCACCACCAGCCCCTCGTTGGCGCCGTGGAACTCGTCCACCTCCCAGACATGGTCACCGACCCGAAGGCAATAACGGGTCTTCTCGATGCGTGGCCCGATGCAGAGCCGTTCCAGCATTGTCAGCGCATCCCCACGCGGAATGGGGTACTCGAACTCCAGCCGCTGCACGCCGACGGTGGTGCCCTTGATGTTGAGAAAGGCGTCCTCGTCGGAGACGCGGATACGGATGGAACAGGCGGGGTCGCTGGCCAGCCAGCCCTGGCGGTACTCGATGCGGCGGATCAGCGGTTCCTGGCGCCAGCGTGCGTCACGGACGAGAAACTTGCGCTCGATCTCGACCGCCATCAGTAACGCAGCAGTGCCGAGCCCCAGGTGAAGCCACCGCCGAAGGCCTCCATCAGCAGCAGTTCTCCGCGCTGGATCCGCCCTTCGCGCACGGCGGTATCGAAGGCCATGGGAATGGAGGCTGCCGAGGTGTTGCCGTGCTCGTGTACGGTGACCACGACATGGTCCATGGACATGCCGAGCTTGCGTGCCGTGGCCTGGATGATGCGGATGTTGGCCTGATGCGGGATGAGCCAGTCGATGTCGTGCTTCTCCAGCCCGTTGGCGGCCAGGGTCTCGTCGACGATGCGGCCCAGGGTGTTCACCGCGATCTTGAACACCTCGTTGCCCTTCATGTGGATGTAG
>JALWNJ010000373.1 GCA_026995955.1 Gammaproteobacteria bacterium | reverse complement strand
CCGCGACTTCCCCGGCTATGCCCAGGTGCGGCGACTGATTGCCACCCTCGACCCCTGGACCATCGACGACGGTCTGCTCACGCCGACCATGAAAATGAAGCGGGCACGCATCCTGGAGCGCTTCGGGGACCGCATCGAGGCCCTGTACCGGGAAGGCCGCCGATGAATCACCTGGCCGGACTCCCGGAGGGCCGGGTGCCGGTGCTGCGGCTCCCGGCCACGCCGCAGGACACCAATGCCGGCGGCGATGTCTTCGGTGGCTGGCTGATGGCACAGGTGGACATCGCCGGCAGCATTCCCGCTGTGCTGCGGGCCGACGGGCGGGTGGTGACCGCTGCCGTGCGCTCCATGAGCTTCCTCAAGCCGGTGCGGGTCGGCGATCTGGTCAGCCTCTATGCCGAGGTCACCGAAGTCGGTCGCAGCTCGATACGGGTGGCGGTGGAGGCCTGGGTGCAGCGCCGCCGGCCGCGGCCCGAGGCGATGCGTGTGGCCGAGGCGGAACTGGTCTATGTCGCCATCGACGAACGGGGCCGACCGCGGCCGGTGCCCAAGGAAGCGGCCGGCGGTTGAGGCGTGGCGCCCGCTTTCTGTGCTATGTTCACGAAACCACAAGACGCGGGCCGCGGCCTGCACCACAACAACACGACGGGAGGAATCATGACGCAGAGACTCACGACCCGATTCACGCTGGCCGGGGCTATCGCTCTGGCGCTGGCCGGACAGGCCCAGGCCGCCGGCTTCGCGCTCATCGAACAGAGCGCATCCGGCATGGGCAACGCCTTTGCCGGCGCCGCCGCCATCGCCGAGGATGCCTCCACCATCTACTTCAACCCGGCCGGCATGATGAAGCTGCCGGCAGGCAACCAGATCGTGGTGGGCGGGCACATCATCCGTGCGAAGGCGAAGTTTACGGACAACGGTTCCAGCGACTGGACGAGTGCCACGCCAGGCATGCTGGCGGGACCTGATGACGATGGCGGCACGATCGGGTTTGTGCCCAATTTCTACTGGGCCACCCAGCTGGAGCCGGGTGTGCGTTTCGGGATCGGGGTCAATGCGCCGTTTGGCCTCGAGACGAAGTACGACGAGGACTGGATCGGCCGCTATCATGCCGTACGGTCCGACCTCAAGACGCTGAACATCAACCCCAGCGTGGCGTTCTCCATTACCCCGAAAGTGGACTTCGGTGCAGGCATCAACATCCAGTACATCGAGGCGACCCTGACCAACAAGGTCAATTACACGGTCATCTGTTCTTCCGGGACCGTGACTTGTACTGGGGGCGCCCTGCAACCCGATGGCCTGGCGGAAGTCTCCGGCAACGGGATTTCCTATGGCTGGAACCTGGGGCTCATGATCAACATGAGCGAGGCCACGCGCATCGGCCTGAGCTACCGTTCGGCCATCGAGCATACGGTCGAGGGCAGCGTCAACTTCGGGGCACCCACCAGCATTACCGCCGCAGCGCCCTCGCCGCCGGTGCCGCTGTTCGTGGACGGCGATGCCCGTGCCAGCGTCACCCTACCGGAAACGGCTTCGGCCAGCCTGGTGCATCAGCTGAACGACAAATGGACCCTGCTCGCCGACTGGACCTGGACCCGCTGGAGCCGCTTCAAGGAGCTGACCTTCGAATACCCGGGTGGCTTCACGCCTGCCTCCACCACCGTCGAGGAGTGGAAGAACAACAACCGCCTGTCGGTGGCGGCGAATTATCGTCTGAGCCCGTCCTGGCTGTTGCGTGCAGGTGCCGCTTACGATCGCACGCCGATCCCCGACGAGCAGCACCGCACCGCGCGCATTCCCGGCAACGACCGCAAGTGGCTGGCATTTGGCTTCAACTGGAAGGCGAGCAAGACGCTGGCGGTGGATGTCGGCTATGCTCACCTGTTCGTCGACAAGACGCCGATCGAAAACACGGAGTCCTCGCCCGATGGCGCCACCCTCAAGGGCGACTACGACTCGGCGGTGGACATCCTCAGCGCGCAGCTGGTGTGGGATTTCTGATCCCGAAGCGCAAGTGCGCAGCATGAACGAAGACGCCGGCCATGGGCCGGCGTCGTTGCGTAGGGTCAGGCGGTTGCGGAAAAGGGGATGGACCCTTTCCCAAGGGGCGAGGGACGAGTCGCTTGGGACTGGGGTTGGCGAGGCTCCGTTTTGCCTCGTACCAAGCTCCTGGTTCCTCGCCACTGTTCCTTGTTGCACATCCGCTTTCGCGGCTGCGCGTGACTTTCTTTGCTTGCCCAAAGAAAGTCACCAAAGAAAGGGCACCCGAAGCCCGCGCCCCTTCGGGGTTCCCGCCCACGGCCTTGTCGCTGCGGGATCCATCGACAGGCATCCTGCCTGACGATGG
>JALWNJ010000372.1 GCA_026995955.1 Gammaproteobacteria bacterium | reverse complement strand
TGGTGGACTGGCAGCGTTTTCGAGACATCGCCGATGCCGTCGGCGCCTGGCTGATGGTGGACATGGCCCATGTCGCCGGGCTGGTGGCCGCCGGGCTGTATCCCAACCCGGTGCCGGTGGCCGATGTGGTGACCTCCACCACCCACAAGACCCTGCGCGGGCCGCGCGGCGGCCTGATCCTGGCCCAGGGCGGCGACGAAGCACTGTACAAGAAGCTCAATTCCAAGATCTTCCCGGGCATCCAGGGCGGGCCCCTGATGCACGTCATCGCCGCCAAGGCGGTGGCCTTCAAGGAGGCCATGGAGCCCGAGTACAAGGCCTACCAGCAGCAGGTGGTGACCAACGCCCGCGCCATGGCCGAGACCCTGATCGAGCGCGGCTACCGCATCGTCTCCGGCGGTACCGACAACCATCTGTTCCTGGTCGATCTGATCGACAAGGGCATTACCGGCAAGGACGCGGACGCCGCGCTGGGGCGCGCCAACATCACGGTCAACAAGAACGCCGTGCCCAACGATCCGCAGTCGCCGTTCGTCACCAGCGGCATCCGCATCGGCACCCCGGCCATCACCACGCGCGGCTTCGACGAGGCCGATGCCCGCGCACTGGCCGGCTGGATCGCCGATATCCTCGACGACATCGGCAGCGAGGACACCATCGCCCGGGTGCGCGAGCAGGTGCTGGAGATCTGCCGCAGGCGCCCGGTGTACGGCATGGGCGAGGCTGGCTGAGACCGTGTTCTGCCCCTTCTGCGGTGCCGAGGACACCAAGGTGGTCGACTCCCGCCTGTCGGGAGACGGCTTCCAGATCCGGCGCCGGCGCGAGTGCACCGAGTGCGGTGAGCGCTTCACCACCTACGAGTCGGCCGAGATCAACCTGCCGCGGGTGGTCAAGCGCGATGGCTCGCGCGAGACCTTCGACCTCGAGAAGCTGCGCCGCGGCATGCTGATGGCGCTGAGCAAGCGGCCGGTGCCCACCGATCAGGTGGAGGAGGCCATCGCCCGCATCCGCGGTCGCCTGTTGCGTCTGGGGGAGCGCGAGATCGAATCACGCCGGCTTGGCGACTGGGTCATGGACGAGCTGCACGGACTGGATCATGTTGCCTACATACGCTATGCCTCGGTGTACATGAGTTTCGAGGACGTGGATGCCTTCCGCGAGCTGATCGAGCGGCTGGAGAAGGATCTGACCCCGGAGATGCGCAAGAGCCAGATGCCGCTGATCGAGGACGAGGAATGAGCGAGACGGCGTTTTCCGCCGAGGACTACCGCCACATGGCCCGTGCCCTGCGGCTGGCCGAGCGCGGACTGTACTCCACCCATCCCAATCCGCGCGTCGGTTGCGTGCTGGTGCGCGACGGCCAGGTGGTGGGCGAGGACTGGCACCGGGTGGCCGGCGGCCCGCATGCCGAGGCGCTGGCGCTGCAGCAGGCCGGCGCGGCCGCCCGCGGCGCCACCGCCTATGTCACCCTTGAACCCTGCGCCCATCATGGCCGCACGCCGCCCTGCGCCGATGCCCTGGTCGAGGCGGGAGTGGCACGCGTCGTGGCCGCGTCCATCGATCCCAATCCCCAGGTGGCGGGTCAGGGGCTGGCGCGCTTGCGGGCAGCCGGCATCGAGACCGCTCATGGCCTGATGGCGCTGCAGGCCGAGGCCCTGAATCCCGGTTTCATGAAGCGCATGCGCGAGGGCCGGCCCTGGGTGCGGGTCAAGCTTGCCAGCAGCCTCGATGCCCGCACTGCCATGGAATCCGGCGAGAGCAGCTGGATCACCGGCGAGGCGGCGCGGCGCGACGTGCAGCGCTGGCGGGGCCGCGCCGAGGCGGTGCTGACCGGCATCGGCACGGTGCTGGCAGACGACCCGCAGCTCAATCTGCGCCTCGACGCGGCGACGCTGGGCAGTGCCGATCCGGTGCCGCAACCGTTGCGGGTGGTGGTGGATACCTGGCTGCAAATGCCCGCCACCGCGCGCATGCTGTCGCGCCCCGGGCCGGTGCTGGTAGTGACCACGCTCGACGACCCGGTGCGCCGCGAGGCCCTGGAGGCGGCCGGCGCCGAAGTGCTGCTGGTGGGCAGCGAGGCGGGGCATGCCAGCCTGCGCGAGACGCTGGCCGAGCTGGCCCGGCGCGAGGTCAACGAACTCCATGTGGAGGCTGGCCCCACGCTGGCCGGCGCGCTGCTGGCCGAGGGCCTGGTGGACGAGCTGCTGCTGTACCAGGCGGCGCACCTGATGGGGCCCACGGCCCGCCCGCTGCTGCAGTTGCAGGGCATCGATCGCATGGATCAGCGCATCCCGCTGCAGATCCTGGATCGCCGCGTGGTGGGCGAGGATCTGCGCATCCTGGCCCGCCCGGCCTGAGC
>JALWNJ010000371.1 GCA_026995955.1 Gammaproteobacteria bacterium | reverse complement strand
GCCGAGCGCGGCCGAGCGCGAGGGCCTGCTGCTGTTCGAGCTGCTGGCCGGCGAGCTGGCCGGACGCGAGGGCGATCTGGCCACTGCTGCCCAGGCCTATGCGGAGGCGGCCTGGGAGACCAGCGACCCGGCGGTGGCGGAACGGGCGACCCGGATCGCCCTGTATGCCGGACGGCTTCAGCTGGCGCTGCGCTCCGCCCATCGCTGGGCCCAGCTCCAGCCCGACAACATCGAGGCCCACCAGGTGCTCGGCGTGCTCTACGCCCGGCTGGGCAAGATCGATCTGGCAGTCAATCACCTCAAGCGCGTGCTGGAGGTCAGCGACGACCTCGAGGGGGGCTACCGCCTGGTGGGCAGCCTGCTGTCGCAGCAGGTGCCGGCCGATTCGGCGCTGGGGGTGATGACACGGCTGGTGGATCTGCACCCGCGCTCGCACGAGGCCTGGCAGTCGCTGGCGGCGCTGGCGGCGCGCCTCAAGCGGCCGGATGTCGCCCTGCGCGCCGTCGAGCAGGCGCTGAAGATCAAGCCGGCCTCGGTGGAATCCCGCCTGCTGCATGCTCAGGTTTTGCTGGCGCTGGGACAGAAGGACCGCGCCCTCGACGAGGCGCGCAAGCTGGTCGGAGAACACCCCAAACGCAACGACATCCGTCTGGCGCTGGCGCAGATGCTGGTGCAGAGCGGCGAGTACGAACTGGCGCGCAAGCGCTTCGAACAGGTGCTGGCGCGCCAGCCGAAGAACGCCGATCTGGTGTACACGCTGGCGCTGCTCAATCTAGAGATGAAGCGCTACGGAGACGCGCGGCGCTACCTGCAGCGCGTGCTCGACCTGGGCAAGCACATCTACGATGCCAGCTACTACCTGGGGCGCATCGCCGAGCAGGAGGGGGACTACCGCGAGGCGGCCTCGTGGTACCTGCGGGTCACGGACGGCAGCTTCCGGCGCGAGGCCCAGGCACGGGTGGCGATGATGCTGGCGAAGCTGGGCCGGGTGGAGGAGGCGCGCGAGCACCTGCGGCGCATGCGGCAGGAGGCGACCGATGCCAACGAACAGGTGCGCCTGATCCTGATGGAGGGCGGCATCCTCGAGGATGCCGGTCGCCTGGACGAGGCCGAGCGCCTGTACCGCGATGCGCTCAAGACCTTCCCCAACAACGCCGACCTGCTCTACGGGCTGGCCATGCTGGCCGAGCGACAGGGCGACCTGGCGACCATGGAACGGCTGCTCAAGGACATCATCAGCCGTGATCCGGAGGATGCCCGCGCCCTCAATGCCCTGGGCTACGTTCTGGCCGACCGCACCGAACGCTACATGGAGGCGCTCGGCTTCATCCGCCGCGCGCTGGAGATCAGCCCCGACGATCCCGCCATCCTCGACAGCATGGGCTGGGTGCTGTATCGCCTCGGCAAGCCCGAGCAGGCGCTGGAATACCTGCGCAAGGCGCACGCAAAGCTGCTCGACGACGAGATCGGCAGCCACCTGGTCGAGGTGCTGTGGAAACTGGGGCGCCATGACGAGGCGCGGCGCATCTACGCGAAGGTGAAGAAGGCCTTCCCCGACAGCGAGATCGTGAAGCGCGTCGGCAGGTTGATCGGCCGGTGAGGCGGCTGCTGTATCTGCTGGGCGGGCTGCTGCTGTCCGCCTGCGCCGCGTTGCCGCCCACCGCGCCGTCCGCCGATGGCCTGCAGGCCCGCCTGGCGGCGCTCGATGCCTGGCGGCTGGAAGGGCGGCTGGCGGTGCGCCATGGGAACGACGGTGGGCAGGGCCTGCTGTACTGGCAGCAGCAGGCCGACGGCCGCTACACACTGCGTCTGCTCGACGCCCTGGGGCGCCAGCAGCTGCTCATTCGCGGTGGCGCGGGCGAGGTCAGCCTGCAGACCCGTGACGGCCGCCGCCTGCAGGCCGACAGTGCCGAGGCCCTGTTGCAGCAGGTGCTGGGCTGGTCGGTGCCGCTGCGACCGCTGCGCTGGTGGATACGCGGGCTGCCGGCCCCCGAGGCGCTGGCCGGGCCGGTACGCCGTTCGGTTCCGGGCAGCGACGGGGCGCCGCTCGCCGAACTCGACCAGGGCGGCTGGCGCATCCGCTACCTGCGCCACGCCCGGGTGGACGGACTGCCGCTGCCCGCCCTGCTGAGCCTGCAGCATGACGACGCGCTGCGCCTCAAACTGGTCATCGAGACATGGGAACTGCCGACCTCCTGACCCCCCTGGGCGACACCCCGCTTTGGCCCGCACCGGCCAAGCTCAACCTGTTCCTGCAGGTGACCGGCCGCCGCGCCGACGGCTACCACGAGTTGCAGACGGTGTTCCAGTTTCTCGACCATGGTGATGCGCTGGCCTTTCTGCCGGCGCATCACCATGGTCGAGAAA
>JALWNJ010000370.1 GCA_026995955.1 Gammaproteobacteria bacterium | reverse complement strand
GTCGGCACGCGACAGGTCGCGCCCCTCCATGTGGCAGAAACTCCAGTTGACACCGGGGGCGGGCGGGGCGCTGCAATCCGGCTGGTCGCCCTGCAGCTCGCTGTAATGCCGCCACAGCAACCAGAACACCAGCACGATGCCGAGCAGCACGAGCACCAGGATGGACGGGAGCAACCAGGGATTGGGCTCGCGATGGATCTTGCTGCCCATCTCCTCGAGCAGCTGACGGCGGTGAGCACGGTGGCGCAGGGTGGACTCGGGCTCCGGGCGGCGGCGATCCGTACCACGGCGCTCGACACCATCCCATTCGGCCTCGGCAGCCGCCCGAGCCCGGGCACGCTCCTGCTCCAGACGCTTCTCCGCCAGCCGTTCGTCGACGCGCATGCGCGCCAGTTCCAGACGCATCCGGTCTTCCTCGGTGCGCACATTTTTCATTTCTTCCGGGAACAGCTCGGGATAGCGCGACAGCGGCCCCCAGTGTTCGCCGTCGGGGCTCAGTTCGTCGCGTTCGTTGAGGCGGCCGAGCAGGATGTAGCTGGAGACCAGCGGCTCGGGAAAAGGCCCCTTGACCACGCCATCGCGGCGCGTGTACCAAAGCCTGTGGCCGTTCTTGTCTTCCGGCATCTGTTCCCTGCCTCCCAAGCAACCCTCTGGCCGGGGCCCGCATGGGCCACGCCCCTACCCGATGCGGATACGGTAGCGCATGCCCCCCTCCCCCGCAAATCCGCTTCGGTCGATCCCGCCCCTGATTGATCCAGCTCAAGACTGCCCGGGACAAAATGGCGCATCATTCAGCGGGTCAAATCCTGTCCATCAGGGGGAGAAGACATGAATCTTTGGATGGATCTGCTGTTTGGCAATCCGATCGGGCTCATGAGCATGATCGTCATCTTCGGCGCCATTGTCATCATGGTCGTGCTTGGCATCATGTTCGTGAAGAAGTCCTCCGAGGATCGCTGAGGCCGAGGGCCCACTAAAGAAAACAGGGCCAGGGCCGATAACCCGTGCAAGACATCACGGGAGATCGGCCATGCTGGTACAACGCGCAATCCGGACCGGGCAGGCACGGCAACCGGTGCAGGTCAGCTTCCTGGACCTGGCCTTCGGTCTGCTGCCGGCCTTTCGTGACCTGCAGAGCGGCGAGACCCATCTCTGCCTCGACGAGCGGGGACGGCCGGCGCGCATGCATCTGATCGACCATCTGCCCGCGCACTGGGCCGAGGCCCGCGACGAACAGGGCCGCGTGGTGGCTCTGCGCGACCACATCATGGCCGGCTTCCTGCGCGATGGCCGCTTCCTGACCCTGGACGATCTGCGCCTGCTGCGCGACGATTGACACCAGGGCCCCACCCTGCAGCCAGATCCCGCGCTTGATCTGGCGCAACGCCTTTACACGCCCGTTCTGCTAGGATTCAATTCCATGCATCATGTTTCGGCGGGTGCTGATGCCCGCACGCCACAACCCGAGGAACCGCACCATGGCTGAAGAGGACATCAAAGACGCATCGCCCGAAGACGCGGAAGGTTCGTCATCCGAAGCAAAGCCGCCCGTAAAGAAGGCAACCAGGAAAAAGGCCGCGAAGAAGAAGGCCTCGCGCAAGAAGGCCGCCAAGAAGAAGGTCTCGACGAAAAAGGCAGCAACGGCCGAGGCGACTGCTGCCGAAGCCGCCCCGAAGCCGGCCGAAACGGCGCCGTCCGGGAAGGAGGATGCCGAAAGGGAGGCTGCAGCCCGCGCCCGTCAGGAGGCCCTGCAGCAGAAGATGCGCGAGATGGGCGTGATGCAGGGGGATGGCTCGAGCCGGCCGGCACCGAAGCAGCAGGAGGACAACGGCGGCCTGCTGGTATGGGTGGCCATTGCCGCTGCCGCGGCCATCGGCCTGTATCTGCTGATGTCGGGCGAGCCTGGCGGCCAGCCGGAAACCGGCACACCGGAGAGGGCGACGGAGTCGCGGACGGAGACGACAACGGCCACCACCGCCGATGCCGCCAGCGCCAGCGGTACCGGCGAGACGGCGCCATCCGGAACGGCAGCCACGGGGGACGAGCGCGAACCCTCCTCCGCATCCGCAGCGGGCGACTCGACTGCCACTGCGACACCCGAAGCCGAGCGGGACGAAAGTCCATCTCTGCTGGAGCGTATCTTTTCGGCCGGTGGCCGTTCCGCATCGGAAGACGAGGCGCAGAACACCGATTCGGATGGTATGAGCCCGGAGCAGGCCAGCGAGGGCGACCGGATCACGGCGCCGCCCGCGCCGCCAGCCTGGACCACCAGCCCGCCGTGGGCCCCGCCCCCCTGGGTCCGCCGCCTGGAGCAGGAGCGGTCGCATATACACATCTCCGC
>JALWNJ010000369.1 GCA_026995955.1 Gammaproteobacteria bacterium | reverse complement strand
CCCGTGGCCCCTGCCACCCCCGTGTCCCCCCGCGACTGGCTCACCGAGGCCGGCACCCCGCCCTCGGTGCATGCCGGCAGCCTGGCGCAGTTGCCCGATGGCGATCTGGTGGCGGCCTGGTTTGGCGGGAGCCGCGAGGGCGCCGCCGATGTCGCCATCTGGATGGCGCGCTACGACCAGGACAAGGGCGCCTGGGGCCGTCCCTGGGTGTCGCTGCGCCGCGCGCAGGTGGCGCGCGCCCTGGGCCGTGGCATCCGCAAGCTCGGCAATCCGGTGCTGGCGGTGGACGGCCGCGGTCGGCTGGTGCTGTTCGTGGTGACGGTGTCGGTCGGCGGCTGGGCCGGCAGCTCCGTCACCGTACTGCACTCGCCCAACGGCGGGCGCAACTGGACCCGCATCCGGCGTCTTGCCACCTCGCCGTTTCTCAATGTGAGCACCCTGGTCAAGGCGCCGCCGCTGCCGCTGGCCGACGGCGGCTGGCTGCTGCCGGTGTATCACGAGCTGATCCACAAGCGCGGCGAGGTGCTCTGGCTGGACGCGGACATGCGCCTGCGGGCGCGCTGGCGCATCGGCCATCGCCACGCCCTGTTGCAGCCCTGGCTGGTGGCGCTGGACGAGGATCATGTGCTGGCCTTCCTGCGCCGCGCCGGCGACACGGCGCGCGTGTTCCGCAGCCGCAGCGGGGACGGGGGGCTGCACTGGACGCCACCGCGACCGACCGATGCCCCCAATCCCAATGCCGCCGTGGCCGTGCTGCGCCGCCCCGACGGCAGCCTGCTGATGGCCGCCAATCCCGAGGAGGGCGGACGCGACACCCTGGCGTTGCTGCTGTCCACCGATGAGGGGCGGCACTGGCGCCGTATCGCCGTACTGGAGCATTCGGAGGACGACGATGCCGAGTTCTCCTATCCCTGGCTGATGCGCGACCGCGCGGGCGACTACCATCTCGTCTATACCTGGCAGCGGCGGCGCATGCACCATGTCCGCTTCAACGAGGCCTGGCTGGCGCAGCGGATCGCGGCCACGGAGATGGCGCAATGAGTGCCACGGCCTGGCTCTGGGCGCACCTGTCCTTCGCCCTGCTGCTGGGCGGGGCGCTGATGCCGCTGGCACGGCGGCTGGAGCTGCCGGCGCGCGGGCGCGAGTTCGTCTATGGGCTGGCGGCCCTGCTGTCGCTGCTGCCCTGGCAGGGGGTGGATCTGGCCGGGCGCCTGCTGGCGGTAAGCGACTTTCTCTCGGTGCCGACGCTGCTGCTGCTGGCGCTGCATGCGGGCTGGTCGGTGGAGCGGCTGCCGCGGGTGTCGCGCCGGCAGCGCGGCGCCCTGCTGCTGCTCGCCGCCGGCAGCGGGCTGGTGCTGTATGTCCTGGTGCTGGGGCGCTTCGCGCCCGATGCCTATTTGCCGGGGTACTTCCGCGACATGGCGCTGCTGGTGGCGGCGCTGGCGGCGGTGGCCTGGATTGCCGGCCTGTGGCTGGTGGCGCTGGCCCTGCTGGGCGCGCTGGCGGCCTGGCAGGGTGGCCTGCTGGAGTCGCCCAACCTGTGGGACTACCTCACCGACCCCTGGCTGGTGCCGTTTGCCCTGTGGTGGGGGCTGGATGCGCTGCGCTCAGTGGCGAAACGACCACAGCGCGTTGGCCAGATAAGTCCAGAAGAAGACCAGCGCCGTGACCCCTAGCTGGGCCGGCAGGTAGGGCCAGTGCAGGCCGTCCACCAGCAGCGCCATCAGCGCCGTGTTGAGCGCCAGTCCGCTGCCGGCCACCAGCAGGAAACGGCTCAGCGCCTCGCGGTGCGGGCGGCGGCTGGAAAAGGTCCAGTGATAGTTGAGGTGATAGTTGAGCAGGGCACCGAAGAAGGCGCCCACGGTGGTGGCCACCACCGGGTCCACCCCGCCCAGCTCCACCAGCGACACCAGGATGGCATAGTGCAGGGCGGTGCCGGAGGCGCCGACCAGTCCATAGCGGAACAGGCGGGCGAGGTGCCCGTTGGCGGGAGAACGCAGCATGCCCGCCAGTATAATCCCCCCTTTCACCGGCAAGGAACGAGTGCATGAATCGACCCGCTGCCACCGGCCTGCGCTGGCTGCTGATCCTGATCGCCGCGGCGATGCTGCTGCGCCTGGCCGGGCTGGGCCTGTACCCGCTGCCGGACACCACCGAGTCGCGCTACGCCGAGATCGGCCGCGAGATGGTGACCGGCGGCGACTGGGTAATGCCGCGGCTCGATCCGGGGCGCCCGTTCTGGGCCAAGCCGCCGCTGTCGGCCTGGCTCACGGCCAGCGGCATGACCCTGTTCGGCATCAACGAGTTCGGCGCCCGCGTCATGCACTGGCTGGCGGGGGTGCTGACCCTGCTGCTGACCGGCTTCCTCGCCCGCCG
>JALWNJ010000368.1 GCA_026995955.1 Gammaproteobacteria bacterium | reverse complement strand
CAGGGGCCACAGGCCGAATGGGGCATGGGCCAGCACCTGAAGGACACCGGCCGCGACCAGCAGCAGTCGCGCCAGCCAGCGATGCGCGCTCAGCCAGGATGCCGCCGCAGTGATCGCCTCAGGCGTCGTTTCCGGCTGCCTGGTCATCGCCACCGCCGTCCTCCGCTGCGGCCTCCTCCTCGGGGAGGATGCGCATTTCCAGCAGGCCGATGCGGCGATTGTTGGCGTGCAGCACCTTGAAGCGGAAGCGATCCACATCCACCACCTCGCCGCGCTTGGGCAGGTGGCCGAAGGCCTTGAGCACCAGGCCACCGACGGTGTCGTACTCGTCGTCGGAATACTCCGTGCCGAAGCGTTCGTTGAAGTCCTCGATCGGGGTCAGGGCCTTGATGGTGTAGCGGTCCTGGCCGTGCGGAAGGATGTTGTAGGCCTCGTCGTCGACATCGTACTCGTCGTCGATCTCGCCGACGATCTGTTCCAGCACATCCTCGATGGTGACCAACCCGGCGACACCTCCATATTCGTCCACCACGATCGCCATGTGGTTGTGGTTGCGACGGAAGTCGCGCAGCAGCACATTGAGCCGCTTGCTCTCGGGGATCATCACGGCGGGACGCAGGATGTCCTCGAGATCGAGGGACGCCTCCTCCCGGGGATCGCCGCAATGGCGCAGCAGGTCCTTGGCCAGCAGGATGCCCTCGACCCGGTTGCGGCCGTCGGAGACCACGGGAAAGCGGGAATGTCCGGAGCGGACGACGGTGCGCAGGATTTCGTCCAGCGGGGCGTCTTCCTCGATCACCACCATGGCGGAACGCGGGATCATGATGTCGCGCACCTGCATCTCGGCGACCTGGAACACGCCCTCGATCATTTCCAGGGCATCGGCCGCCACCAGGCCGTCGTCTGCGGCCTGGTGCAACTGTTCGAGCAGCCGTTCTCGGCTGCGCATTCTGCATGCGCCAAGCCGGCGGGCGGCACGCTCGATGAGGGTCTGCAGCAGGCCGGGGCTTCGTCGGGGGGATGAATCGTCGCTCATGTCGCTTCGCCGGGATTTCCGGCTCAGGTCTCCTGATAGGGGTCGGGATAGCCTAACCGTGCGAGGATGGTGCGTTCAAGCGCCTCCATCCGCTCGGCCTCCCCGGCTTCCATGTGGTCGAAGCCGCGCAGATGCAAGACCCCGTGCACCACCATGTGCGCCCAGTGGGCTTCCTCGGACTTGCCCTGTGCCGCGGCCTCGCGCCGCACCACCGGCGCGCAAATGACCAGATCGCCGAGATGGGCGGAGGCCTCGTCTGGCAGACCGGGCGGCGGTTTGAAGGGGAAGGAGAGGACATTGGTGGGCCGGTCCTTGCCGCGATAGGCGGCATTGAGGGCACGGCTCTCGTCCTCGTCCACCACCCGGATCACCACTCCGGTCTCCGGAGGCAGATCCTCCAGCGCGGCCACCAGCCAGCGCGCGAACGCCTCGCGGCGGGGCACGCCCTGGATGCCTTCGGCAAGCTGCAGATCGAGTGCCATCAGTCCATGCGGTCGTAGGCCTGCACGATGCGCTGCACCAGCGGATGACGCACCACATCGCGGGCGGTGAAGAAAGTAAAGGCCACGCCCTCGACCTCCTTCAGCACCTCGATGGCATGGCGCAGGCCGGAGGTCTGTCCGCGCGGCAGGTCGGACTGGGTGACGTCGCCGGTGACCACCGCGCGCGAGCCGAAACCGATGCGGGTGAGGAACATCTTCATCTGCTCGATGGTAGTGTTCTGCGCCTCGTCCATGATGATGAAGGCCTCGTTCAGCGTGCGCCCGCGCATGAAGGCGAGCGGCGCCACTTCGATGACATTGCGCTCGATGAGCCGGGCGACCTTTTCGAAGCCCAGCATCTCGTACAGCGCATCGTACATGGGCCGCAGGTAGGGATCGATCTTCTGGCTCATGTCGCCGGGCAGGAAGCCGAGCCGTTCGCCGGCCTCCACCGCCGGGCGCACCAGGACCAGGCGGCGCACCGTCCCCTGTTCCAGCGCCTGCACGGCACTGGCCACCGCCAGCCAGGTCTTGCCGGTGCCGGCGGGGCCGATGCCGAAGGTGAGGTCGGTGTCGCGGATGTTGCGCAGGTAGACAGCCTGGTTGGGGCCCCGCGCGCGGATGGTGCCGCGCCTGGTGCGCACCGTCACCGGCTCGTCTTCCCCGCCCGCCATGCGGGCCTCGACGCCGGCACTCTGCAGATAGAGATGCACATCAGCGGGCGTCAGCACCTCGTCGCGGGTGGCATCGTAGAGGGCGCGCAGGGTCTCGCCGGCAGCCTGCGCCGCATCGGGCTCGCCGATCACCGTAAAGCGGTTGCCGCGGTTGTTGATCTCCACCCCCAGGCGCTGCTCCAGCAGGCGCAGGTGCTCGTCGAACTGGCCGCAGAGATTGGCCAGACGCTCGTTGTCGTGCGGCTCCAGGGCAAGCGCGATACTGGCCGGATGAGCGCTCATCGCCGGGCGGAACGGAGGGGCGCGGCCTCGGTCACCAGCTCGCCGCGCAGCGAGTTGGGCAGAGCCTCGGTGATGCGCACGGTGACGAAGCGGCCAATCAGGTCCTCGTCACCGGGGAAGTTGACCACGCGGTTGTTCTCGGTGCGCCCGGCCATCTGCCCCGGATCCTTGCGCGAGCGCCGTTCGACGAGGATGGTCTGTTCGCTGCCCACCATCGCCTCGCTGATGGCCATGGCCTGCTCGTTGATACGGGCCTGGAGGCGGGCGAGGCGCGCCTTCTTTACCTCCAGCGGCACATCGTCGGGCATGGAGGCCGCCGGGGTGCCGGGACGGGCGCTGTAGATGAAGCTGAAGGAATGGTCGAACCCGATCTCCTCGATCAGCCGCATGGTGGCCTCGAAGTCGGCATCGGTCTCGCCGGGGAAGCCAACGATGAAGTCGGAGGACAGCGACAGGTCGGGACGCGCCTCGCGCAGGCGGCGGATCTTCGACTTGTATTCCAGCACGGTGTGGCCGCGCTTCATCAGCGCCAGGATGCGGTCGGACCCGCTCTGTACCGGCAGATGCAGGTGGCTGACCAGCTGCGGCACCTCGGCGAAGGCCTCGATCAGGCTGTCGGAGAACTCCACCGGGTGCGAGGTGGTGAAACGGATGCGCTCGATGCCGTCGATCGCGGCGACATAGTGGATCAGCAGGGCCAGATCGGCCGTTTCGCCATCGGCCATCTCGCCACGGTAGGCATTGACGTTCTGCCCCAGCAGGTTGACCTCGCGCACCCCCTGTTCGGCGAGCCCGGCCACCTCGGCGATGACATCGTCGAACGGGCGGCTGATCTCCTCGCCACGGGTGTAGGGCACCACGCAGAAGGTGCAGTACTTGCTGCAGCCCTCCATCACCGAGACGAAGGCCGTCGGCCCCTCGGCGCGGGGTTCCGGCAGGCGGTCGAACTTCTCGATCTCGGGGAAGGAGATGTCGACCACGGCGCGGCCCTCGGTACGCGCCCGATGCAGCAACTCCGGCAGCCGGTGCAGGGTCTGCGGGCCGAATACCACGTCCACGAACGGGGCACGCTCGCGCAGGGCCTCGCCCTCCTGGCTGGCGACGCAGCCGCCGACGCCGATCATCACGCCGGGACGGTCCTGCTTGAGGCGCTTCCAGCGGCCGAGCAGGGAGAACACCTTCTCCTGCGCCTTCTCGCGGATGGAGCAGGTGTTGAGCAGCAGCAGATCCGCCTCCTCCGGCTCAGAGGTGACGGTCATGCCCATGGCGTTCTCGAGCACCTCCAGCATGCGCGCCGAATCGTACTCGTTCATCTGACAGCCGTGCGTCTGTATGAAGACCTTGTTCATCTGCAACCCGTAGTACATCGATCCCCGATTATATTGGATTTGCCCCGGCCCTGCCCGATTCCCCGCCGCCGATCGGGGGATACCGTCTCGCCTGCAGCGTGCGCCTCTGGTATGCTTCGCGCCGTTCCCGGCCCTGCGGGCCGGCCCCTCTTTTCCAGCCAGGGTTGGACCAGCATGCATCCGATGCTCAACATCGCGGTCAAGGCCGCGCGCGCCGCAGGCGATCTCATCATCCGCCATGTGGACCGTATCGACGGCCTGCAGATCGAGCAGAAGCAGCGCAACGATTTCGTCACCGAGGTCGATCGTGCCGCCGAACAGGCCATCATCCGCATCGTTCGCCGCGCCTATCCCGACCACGCCATCCTGGCCGAGGAATCCGGCGGCCGCGAGGGCAGTGAATTCGAGTGGATCATCGATCCGCTGGACGGCACCACCAACTTCCTGCACGGCTTCCCCCAGTACGCCGTCTCCATCGCCGTGCGCCGCGGCGCCCAGATCGAGCATGGCGTGGTCTACGACCCGCTGAAGCAGGAACTGTTCACCGCCTCGCGCGGCAGCGGCGCCAGCCTCAACGGCCGCCGTATCCGCGTCACCGGCCTGCGCGACCTGCGCGGTGCCCTGCTCGGCACCGGCATCCCCTACCGCGAGGACCAGGATCTGGACCTGTTCCTCGAGACCCTGCGCGTCCTGGTGCCCGGCACCGCCGGCGTGCGCCGCGCCGGATCGGCCGCCCTGGACCTGGCCTATGTCGCCGCCGGACGGCTGGATGGCTTCTGGGAGTTCGGTCTCAATGTATGGGACATGGCCGCCGGCTGCCTGCTGGTTCAGGAGGCCGGCGGCGTGGTCAGCGACCTGCGCGGCCAGTCCGATCACCTGCGAAGCGGCCATGTACTGGCCGGCAACCTCAAGGTGCATGGCGCCATGCTGGCCCGCCTCAAGCCCGTCCTCGAAACCGGCAGCAGCTGAAAAATCACTGTCTTGTGCATACCTGGGCCTGCCTGGCGCCAAGCCACGGCGTTGTTGCGCCGGTCAATTCCGACTTGATTTGTCGGGAATCTGTGTTATACCCACGGGAACGGAAAACGATTCATACCAAAGTACAGGGAGGTCCGCCACCAACCCGACCAAGGAGGCTGGTGCATGAAACCGTACCTGATCGCGCTCTTTCTTCCGCCCTTTGCCGTGTGCCGTTATGGTTGCGCGGGTGGCTGCTGCGCCGCGCCCGTGGGTGTGTTCTGGCTGACGGCCATCCTCGGCATGGTGTATGGCTGGTTTGGTGGGCCGCTGGGCCACGAGGGCATCAGCTGGGGCACGGTGGGGCTCGGCGCCCTGCTCTACGGCATCTCCGTGGCCTGGGCCTGGCTGACCCTGCGTCAGGCGGCCGAGGATCGCTGCCCGCCGGTGGAGGGTGCGCAGCCTCGCAGCGGCGTGGTGTGCAAGGTCATGCCCGGCCTGGACGAGCCCGACCCCTTCGATGAGGTACGCAAGGCACGGAGTTGATCCTGTCTTGCGGCCCAGCCAGGCAGACAATGACACAAGGCCCGCATCGCGGGCCTTGTGTCGTGTGGAACCACGGAGGCTTTGGCCCGACCTGGCCTCAGACCTGCGGCCCCTGCACCTTGTCCTTCTGGGGCGGCAGGAGATCCTGCTTGCTGACACCCAGCGTCAGGGCCAGTGCGCTGGCGACATAGATGGAGGAGTAGGTGCCAACGACGACGCCCACGATCAGCGCCACCGAGAACCCCTTCATCACCTCTCCCCCGAACAGGTACAGGGCCACCAGCACCAGCAGGGTGGTCAGGGAGGTGACGATGGTGCGCGACAGGGTCTCGTTGATGGAGGTATTCATCACCTCTACCGGGGTGGCCTTGCGCAGCCGGCGGAAGTTCTCGCGGATGCGGTCGAAGACCACGATGGTGTCGTTCAGCGAGTAGCCGATCACCGCCAGCAGGGCCGCCAGCACGGTGAGGTCGAACTGGATCTGGGTCAGCGAAAAGAACCCGGTGGTGATGGTGACATCATGAATCAGCGCCAGGATGGAGCCGAGCGCGAAGCGGTATTCGAAGCGCAAGGCCACATAGACGAGAATACCGAACAGCGCAAACAGGATGGACAGGCCACCCTCGTCACGCAGCTCTTCACCAACCTGCGGGCCCACGAACTCCACCCGGCGCAGTTCGAGCCTCTGCTCCGGATAGGCCTTGCGCAGCAGCTCCAGCACATGCTCGCCCAGCCGCGCCTGCTCGATCTTCTGCTGCGGCGGGATACGGATCAGTACATCGCTCGCCGTTCCGAAATGCTGCACCACCGGGCTTCCCAGGCCATCGGCCTCCAGCAGCGCCCGGATCTCCTCGACATCGGCCGGCTGTCCGAAACCGACCTCGATGACGGTACCCCCGGTAAAGTCGATGCCCAGATTGAGTCCGCGGGTGGCCAGCGAGGCGAGGGAGGCAATGACAAGTACCGCGGAAAGCAGGAAGGCCAGCTTTCGCTGGCGCATGAAGTCGATGCGGGTCTTCATGTTATACGCCTCCGATGGAAAGGGACTGCAACCTGCGCCGTCCGCCGTAGATCAGATTGATGACCGCGCGGGTACCCAGGATGGCGGTGAACATGGACGACACGATGCCGAGCGCCAGGGTGACGGCAAAGCCCTTGATCGGGCCGGTGCCGAACACGAACAGCACCACTGCGGCGATCAGGGTGGTGATATTGGCATCGGCGATGGTGGAGAAGGCCTTCTCGTAGCCGGCCTGGATCGCCGCCTGCGGCGACATGCCGTTGCGCAGTTCCTCGCGGATGCGCTCGTAGATGAGCACATTGGCATCCACCGCCATGCCCACGGTCAGCACGATACCGGCGATGCCCGGCATGGTGAGGGTGGCCTGCAGCAGTGACAGGGCAGCAACGACAAGCACCAGGTTGAAGGTGAGCGCCAGATCGGCCACCAGACCGAACACGCGGTAGTACACGGCCATGAACACCAGCACCAGCACGAAGCCGATGACCACCGACTTGAAGCCCTGCTCGATGTTTTCCTTGCCCATGCTCGGGCCGATGGTGCGTTCCTCGATGATCTGCATCGGTGCTGCCAGGGCGCCGGCGCGCAGCAGCAACGCCAGGTCATGCGCTTCCTGCGGACTGTCCAGGCCCGTAATCTGGAACCGCTTGCTAAGCTGATCCTGGATGCGTGCGATGTTGATGACCTCCTCGCTGCGCACCCGCTTGCGCACCGGCTTGCCGTCCACCAGACGGGTGACGGTCTTGGTCTCGATGAACACCACGGCCATCAGGTCCTTGATGTGCTTGCCGGTGACGCGGCTGAAGCGGCTGGCGCCCTTGCCGTCGAGCGTGATGGCCACCGCCGGGCGGCCGTTCTGGTCGAAGGTGGCGGCGGCATCGGTGATGTAGTCGCCGGTGAGCATGACCTGGCGCTTGAGCAGCACCGGGTTGCCGTTGCGTTCGTGGTAGAGACGGTCGCCCGGCGGGATGCGGCCGGTACGCTGCGCCGCCCAGGGGTCGGCCTTTTCGTCCACCAGCCGGAACTCGAGGGTGGCGGTCGCTCCGAGGATGTCCTTGGCACGCGCCGTGTCCTGCACACCGGGCAGCTGTACCACGATGCGATCCCGGCCCTGCTGCTGGATGATGGGCTCGGCCACACCCAGCTCGTTGACGCGCTTGCGCAGGGTGGTGATGTTCTGCTTGAGCGCAAAGTCCTGAATGGCCCGTTTTGCCTGCTCCGACAGACCGACACGCAACAGGGCCACGCGTGGCTCATCGACCGGCTCGTAGGTCAGATCGGTACGGTATTCCTCGCGCAGGGCCTCCAGCGCGCGGTCGCGGCTGTCCGCGTCCTTGAACTTGAGCAGGATGTGATCGCCCTCGCGGGTAATACCGAGATAGCGAATCTTCTGCTTGCGCAGGAAACCGCGGAATTCGCTTTCGTAGCGCGACAGGGCCTTGTTCACCGCCGACTTCATGTCCACTTCCATCAGGAAGTGGACCCCGCCGCGCAGGTCCAGGCCCAGGTACATGGGCTTGGCGCCGAGCGCGCGCAGCCAGGCGGGGGTGCTCGGCGCCAGATTCACGGCCACCGAGTACCTGTCGTCAAGATGCAGCTGCAGGAGATCGACGGCCGTGAGCTGGGCGTCGGTATCGGAAAAGCGCAGCAGGACCTTGCCGCGTGCGTCCTCGGGGTGTTCCACCGCCTTGGGCCGTATGCCCTTCTCCTCGAGCAGCGCCAGCGCCTTCTGCACCTCGGCCTGCGGCACCTCGCCGCCCTTGCGTGCGGAGATCTGCACCGCGGGATCGCTGGGATAGAGATTGGGCAGGGCGTAGAGGATGCCGACGGCGAGCACCACCAGCAGCAGGACATACTTCCAGGCGGGATAGCGGTTCATGGACGGGGCTTATCCTTTCTTCAGGGTTCCCTTGGGGAGCACGGCGGTAATGGCCTGCGGCTGCACCTTGATCTCGACACCATCGGCGATCTCGATGGTGATGATGTCGTCGCCGGTGGCAGTGACCACGCCGAGCAGTCCGCCGCTGGTGGCCACCTCGTCGCCCTTGCGCAGGGCCTCGATCATCTTGCGGTGTTCCTTGGCCCGCTTCTGCTGCGGGCGGATGATCATGAAGTACATGATGGCGCCGAAGAAGGCGACCATGAACAGCAGGTCGAGACCACCGCCGGCCGGTGCGGCTGCACCCGCGGCCGGGGCTTCGGCCAGTGCGTCGTTGATGAAAAGGCTCATGAAGGCTCCGTTTTCCGGTTTCCGGGTGTTGAATGGCGCCGTATTATGCCACAGGCGGGGCCGGCATCGGGGAAGTCCCCTCAGCGCCGCTCCACCTCGAGCCGATCCACCTTCTGGTAGCCGCGCGGCAGCTTGCGGCCCCGCTTGCCGCGCTCGCCACGGTATTCCTGCCATTCCTCCGGGCGCATGGTCTTGTGGCGTCTTCCGGCATGGACCACCAGACGGTCCTGCGGGCCCGGCACCGCCAGTGCCGCCAGCCACTCCTCGCGCGCCTTGAGCCGGGCCGGTGGAATGCCGATGATCCTGTTGCCCTTGCCGCGCGACATCTGCGGCAATTCGGCCGCCGGCAACACCAGCAGGTGGCCGTCGCTGGTGGCGGCGGCGATGTAGTCCTGCTCCGGGTCGTGCACCGGCCGCGGTGGCAGCACCCGCGCCCCCTTGGGCACGGTGAGCAGGGCCTTGCCCGACTTGTTGCGGCTCAGCATGTCCTCGAAGCGGCCGATAAAGCCGTAGCCCGCGTCGGTGGCCAGCAGGAAGCGGTCTTCCGGACGGCCCATCAGCACCGCCACGAATTCGGCGCCGTCGGGCGGGCTGAGTCGCCCGGTGAGCGGTTCGCCCTGGCTGCGCGCCGAGGGCAGGGTGTGCGCCGCCACGGTGTAGCTGCGGCCGTGGGAATCGATTACCACCACCGGCTGGTTGCTGCGCCCGCGGGCCGAGGCCAGGTAGCCGTCGCCGGCCTTGTAGCTGAGCCCTGCGGGGTCGATCTCGTGCCCCTTGGCGGCGCGGATCCAGCCCTTCTTCGACAGCACCACGGTGATCGGCTCGGCCGGCGTGAGCGCGGTCTCGTCCAGCGCCCTGGCCGCCTCGCGCTCGACGATGGGGGAACGACGCGCATCTCCGTAGCGCTCGGCATCGGCCAGCAGTTCCTTCTTGATGAGGGTGCGCAGGCGCTGGCTGGAAGCAAGCGTCTTTTCCAGCATGTCGCGTTCGGCGGACAGCTCCTCCTGCTCGCCGCGGATCTTCATCTCCTCCAGCCGGGCCAGGTGGCGCAGCTTGAGTTCGAGGATGGCCTCGGCCTGTTCGTCGCTGAGGCCGAAGGTCTGCATCAGCACCGGCTTGGGCTCGTCCTCGTTGCGGATGATGCGGATCACCTCGTCGATGTTGAGATAGGCGATCAGCAGGCCCTCGAGCACGTGCAGGCGCTTGCGCACCTTCTCCAGCCGCCACTCCAGGCGGCGGCGCACGGTCATGGTGCGGTACAGCAGCCACTCCTTGAGCAGGCTGCGCAGATCCTTGACCTGCGGGCGGCCGTCGATGCCGATGACATTGAGGTTGACGCGGTAGCTGCGCTCCAGGTCGGTGGTGGCGAACAGGTGGCTCATGAGCTGGTCGGCGTCCACCCGCCGCGAGCGCGGCACGATCACCAGCCGGGTGGGGTTTTCGTGATCGGACTCGTCGCGCAGGTCCTCCACCAGCGGCAGCTTCCTGGCCTGCATCTGCTGCGCGATCTGCTCCAGCACGCGCGCGCCGGAGACCTGATGCGGCAGGGCGTCGATGACGATGTCGTCGTTCTCGCGATGCCAGCGGGCGCGCATGCGCAGGCTGCCGTGTCCCTTGCGGTACAGCTCGCGCAGCTCCTCGCGCGGGGTGATGATCTCGGCCTCGGTGGGATAGTCCGGCCCCTGGATG
>JALWNJ010000367.1 GCA_026995955.1 Gammaproteobacteria bacterium | reverse complement strand
ACTCCTTCTTCATGCCGCCGCACTTGCCCTCCTTGGACTCCTTCTTCATGCCGCCGCACTTGCCCTCCTTGGATTCCTTCTTCATGCCGCCGCACTTGCCTTCCTTGGACTCCTTCTTCATGCCACCGCACTTGCCTTCCTTCATCTTGTGGCCCTTTTTCATGCCGGCACCGCACTTGCCCTCACCGCACTTGCCTTCCTTCATGTCGGCGACCTTGTAGCCGCTGGAGAGGCTGGTCATGCCGAAGGGCGAGCCCTGATCCGCGGCCTGGGCCGCGCCCATGGCGGCCAGGGAGACGGTCATGGCACCCAGGGTGGCGATGTGGATGTTCTTCTTGCTCATGTGCATTCCCTCCTCAGGGTTCTGTCTGGATCGTGTTCGTGTTGCGGCCGCAGCCGCGGTGTGCGGCCAGTGCGGCCTGCACATGCGTTTAGTGTGCCTGAATCGGGAAAGGTTCACACCCTCGCGGTCAGGTTTCCGTGCGCGAGCGCACACAGTCGAGATAGGCCGTCTCGTCGGGCGGCGTGCCGCTGCGCTGCGCCTGCCACAGCCGTTCCGCCAGGCAGTCGATGAGCAGATGCTCGGCCTCGTGCGCATCCATCTGTTTTTCCATCAGTTTCTGCCACAGCGCGCGGATCCCCGCGGGGCGGTCGAGCTGCAGCTGCTCGCGCACGGCCAGGTGCAGGCCCATGTGCAGGAAGGGGTTGGTCTGGCCCAGCTCCGGGGGGTATTCGGCGCCCAGCGCGGCCTCGTTCTCGAACAGGGGCTGGTATTCCGGATGGGCCAGCAGCACGCCGACGATCTGGCGCTGCAGGGGCTCCAGGGGACGCCCGGCACGGTGCGCCTGCCAGGCCTCGAACCACTGGTGGCGCAGGCGGTCACGGTCGCTGCCGAACATCATGTGCGCGAAAGGTCCTTGTCGGGCCACTCGCACAGGTCGTTGATGAGGCAGCGGCCGCATTTCGGGTTGCGCGCGGTGCAGGTGTAGCGCCCGTGCAGGATCAGCCAGTGGTGGGCATCCTTGAGGTACTCCTTTGGGATCACGCGCAGCAGCTTCTGCTCCACCTGCAGCGGCGTCTTGCCGGGTGCGATGCGGGTGCGGTTGGCGACGCGGAAGATGTGCGTGTCCACCGCCATGGTGGGCTCGCCGAAGGCGGTGTTCAGGACCACATTGGCCGTCTTGCGACCGACGCCGGGCAGGGCCTCCAGTTCCTTGCGGGTGCGCGGCACCTCGCCGCCGTACTGCTCCACCAGGATGCGGCAGGTCTCGATGATGTTCTTCGCCTTGGTGTTGTAGAGGCCGATGTGCTGGATGTAGCCCTTGAGCCGTTCCTCGCCCAGATCGAGGATCGCCTGGGGCGTGTTGGCGACGCGGAACAGCTTCTCGGTGGCCTTGTTGACGCTGACATCGGTGGCCTGTGCCGAGAGGATGACGGCGATCAGCAGCTCGAACGGGCTGTGGTACACCAGCTCGGTGGTGGGGTGGGGGTTGGCCTCGCGAAACCGGCGAAAGATCTCGCGCCGCTTCTCCGCGTTCATGCCCGGCGTCAGGTCCCCTGCACGGCGGGCTCGTTCGCCATGCGCGCCTTGAGCGAGGCGGCACGGCGCTCGGCACGGCGGTCGATGAGGTTCTTGAGCGCGATCAACAGGCCCAGCCCGAAGAAGGCCCCGGGCGGCAGCACCGCCACCAGGAAGCCGCGATAGTGCTCGAATGGCGCCAGTTCCCAGGCCCGCGCTGCGTCTCCGAACAGCAGCTCGGCATGCGCCAGCAGGGTGCCGCTGCCGATGAACTCGCGCATCGCGCCCAGCACCACCAGCACGGCGGCGAAGCCCAGGCCGATCATCAGGCCGTCGAGCGCGGCGCGGCCGACGTCGTGCTTGGCGGCAAAGGCCTCGGCCCGACCGAGGATGGCGCAGTTGGTGACGATCAGCGGGATGAAGATGCCCAGGATGAGATACAGCTCGTGGAACCAGGCGTGCATGATCAGTTCGATGACGGTGACGATGGAGGCAATGATGAGCACGAACACCGGCACCCGCACCTCTTGGCGCACATGGTTGCGGATCAGGGACACCACGGTGTTGGAGGTGACCAGGGTGGCCACGGTGGCCAGGCCCAGGCCGAGGCCGTTGACCACGGTGCTGGTCACGGCCAGCAGGGGGCACAGGCCGAGCAGTTGCACCAGCCCCGTGTTGTTGTACCACAGGCCGTCGACGATGATCTGGCGATGACTGATCTCACTCATGTTTTTCCGCCTCCTGCTCCGCCGTGCTGGGCACGGCCGGGGCCTTGAAGATTTCGTCGCGGTGGTCGCGGAAGTAGCGTAGCGCATTGCGCACCGCCTTGACCACGGCGCGCGGGGTGATGGTGGCCACTTTGACCAGTTCACGGG
>JALWNJ010000366.1 GCA_026995955.1 Gammaproteobacteria bacterium | reverse complement strand
GCAGCATGCCGGCCAGCACCAGCTCCTTGACCGCGTTGGCATTGGCACCAGGGGCATTGAACACGCACACCCCGCGTTCGGTCATGCGCTGCACCGGGATGTTGTTGACCCCGGCGCCGGCACGGCCGATGGCGAGCACGGTGTCCGGGATCTCCATGTCGTGCATGTTGTGCGAACGCACCAGGATGGCATCCGGATGAGCGATCTCGGAGGCCACCTCGTAGCGGTCGCGCGGCAGCAGTTCCAGCCCTCTGGGCGAGATGTGGTTGAGCGTGAGGATCTTGAACATGGCGCTCATCCGTGGCGGTTCTCGAAATCGGCCATGAAGGCGATCAGGGCATCGACGCCCTCCTCCGGCATGGCGTTGTAGATGCTGGCGCGCATGCCGCCCACCGAGCGGTGGCCCTTGAGCGTCACCAGGCCGGCCTCCTTCGCCTCGGACAGGAACAGCGGGTCCAGTTCCGGGTCGGCCAGGGTGAACGGCACGTTCATCCACGAACGGCAGTCCGGGTCCACCGGGTTGCTGTAGAACTCGGAGGCATCGATGGCTGCATAGAGCTTCTCCGCCTTGCGGCAGTTGATCTCAGCCATCCTTTCCAGCCCGCCGCGACGCTTGAGCCACTGGAACACCAGGCCGGCCAGGTACCAGCCGTAGGTGGGCGGGGTGTTGTACATGGAACCGGCCTCGGCATGCACCTTGTAGTCGAACATGGTGGGCGTGCCGGGCAGGGTTTCGCCGATGAGGTCCTCGCGCACGATGACCAGCGTCAGCCCGGCCGGGCCGATGTTCTTCTGCGCGCCAGCGTAGATGACGCCGTAGCGGCGCACATCGATCGGCCGCGAGAGGATGGTGGAGGACATGTCGGCGACCAGCGGCACCTCGCCGGTCTCCGGTACCCAGTGGAACTCCACTCCGCCGATGGTCTCGTTGGGCGTGTAGTGCACATAGGCCGCCTCCGGGTCGAGCTGCCAATCGCTCATCGGCGGGATGGTGGTGAAGTTCGTCGCCTCGGAGCTGGCGGCGACATTGACCTCGGCGTAGCGCCTAGCCTCGGCGATGGCCTTCTTCGACCAGGCACCGGTATTGATGTAGTCGGCCTTGCCACGGCCGCGCAACAGGTTCATCGGCACCATGGCGAACTGGCTGCTGGCACCACCCTGCAGGAACAACACGCGGTATTCGTCGGGGATGTCCATCAGCTCGCGCAGGTCGGCCTCGGCCTGCTCGGCGATGGACATGAATTCCTTGCCGCGATGGCTCATCTCCATCACGGACATGCCGGCGCCATGCCAGTCGAGCAGCTCGTCACGGGCCTGCTCGAGCACCTCCTCGGGCAGGGCCGCCGGGCCGGCACTGAAGTTGTACACGCGGGTCATTCGCTGCCTTCCTCCTGTGATTCACTCTCGTTCTGCGCGTCGTCCTCGAGACGGTCGATGCGCGCCATCTCCACCAGTTTCTCGTCGCCGGAGAGGCGGATCAGCATCACCCCCTGGGTGTTGCGGCCCAGCCGCGAGACATCGGCCACCGGGGTGCGCACCAGGGTGCCGCCATCGGTGATGAGCATGATCTCGTCCTCGTCCTCGACCTGCACGGCGGACACCAGCGGGCCGTTGCGGCCACGGGTCTGGATGGCAATGACACCCTGGCCGCCGCGACGGTGGCGGGGGAACTCGTCCACCGGCGTGCGCTTGCCGTAGCCGTTCTCGGTGGCCAGCAGGACATCGCCCTCGCGCACCACCACCAGCGAGCGCACCACCCCGCCCTCGGGCAGGCGGATGCCACGCACGCCGGCGGCCGTGCGGCCCATGGCGCGCACCTCGGATTCGTTGAAACGCACCGCCTTGCCCTCGGCGGTGAACAGCATGACATCGCGCTCGCCATCGGTGAGCGCGACATCGATGAGCTGGTCGCCCTCGCGCAGCTCGATGGCGATGATGCCGGTGCTGCGCGGACGCGAGAAGGCGGTGAGCGGCGTCTTCTTGACCGTGCCGCCGCGGGTGGCGAAGAACAGGTAGCTGTCGGCGTCGTACTCGCGGATCGGCATTACGGCGGTGATGCGCTCGTCGTCCTCCAGCGGCAGCAGGTTGACGATGGGCTTGCCGCGCGAATTGCGGCCCGCCTGCGGCAGTTCGTAGACCTTGAGCCAGTACACCCGGCCGCGGCTGGAGAAGCACAGCAGGGTATCGTGGGTGCGGGCCACGAACAGCTTGTCGATGAAGTCCTCGTCCTTCATGCGCGTGGCCGCCTTGCCGCGGCCACCACGGCGCTGGGCGCGATACTCGTCCAGCGGCTGCGACTTGGCGTAGCCGGCATGGGACAGGGTGACCACCACCTCCTCGTCGGGGATCAGGTCCTCCAGCGTGAGATCCTGATGGGTGGTCTGGATCTCGGTGCG
>JALWNJ010000365.1 GCA_026995955.1 Gammaproteobacteria bacterium | reverse complement strand
TGGAGGCCCTGCAGGCCCGGGGCGAGCGCATCGACTGGTGCCTGGTGGGCGAGCCTTCCAGCACGCACCGGGTCGGCGATGTGGTCAAGAACGGTCGCCGCGGTTCCCTGGGCGCGCGGCTGGTGGTGCACGGCCGCCAGGGCCATGTCGCCTATCCGCATCTGGCCGACAATCCGGTGCATCGCTTCGCCCCCGCCATGGCCGAGCTGGTGGCCACGGAATGGGACCGGGGCAACGATTTCTTTCCGCCCACCACCTTCCAGATCTCCAACATCCATGCCGGCACCGGGGCCACCAATGTCATCCCGGGCCATCTGGAGGTGCTGTTCAACTTCCGCTTCTCCACCGAGACCACCGATGCCGAGCTGAGGCAGCGCGTCGAGGCCCTGCTCGAGCGACACGGGATCGATTACGACATCGAGTGGAACCTTTCCGGGCAGCCCTTCCTCACCCCCGAGGGCGAACTGGTGGAGGCCGCGCGTGCGGCCATCCGCGAGGTCACCGGGCTGGAGACGGAACTGTCCACCAGCGGCGGCACCTCGGACGGCCGCTTCATCGCGCCCACCGGCGCCCAGGTGCTGGAACTGGGGCCGCTCAACGCCACCATCCATCAGGTGGACGAACAGGTCAGCCTCGATGAGCTGACGACACTTTGCGACATACACCAGGCGATACTGCGCCACTTGTTGTCGGGCTGAGTTCAGGTTTTGCCCCTGGGTCACTCCTTGCGCGGCGGCAGGCCGCCCCGGATCGGCGTGAGGTCGTCCAGATCCACCAGATCCCACTGCCCGTGGTTTCGGTACAGCCGCTTGCCCCGGTGCGGATAGTCGGCCACATCGCTGGCCAGCCGCTCTCCCATCACCAGCAGCACCAGCGTCTCCTTGCCGTCGTTGACGATGTTGTGGGCGGCGGTGGCCCGCGGCAGGCCGATGAAGTCGCCGGGGCCGATGGCGTATTCCTGGTCGTCGATCAGGGCGGTACCGGTGCCGGAGAGGACGAACACGCACTCCTCCTCGTTGTAGTGCATGTGGTACTCGGTGGCCTCGTGACCGGGGGCGATGTGCACCAGATGCACGCCGATGTGTCCCAGACCGGTGGCATCGCCCAGCGAGCGCTGCTCGCGCACGGCGCGAGGGTTGAGGAAATGCGTCTTGTGTTCGGGCGTCATCGCCTCGATGTCGGCAGCGCGCAACAGCAAGGGGGTTCGGTCGGGCATGGCGGCCTCCCTGGCGGTGGTGGGTTTCCCCGGAGTTTGGCACAGAAGCGGGTGCTCTGCCCTGCTCAGTCCTTCACGAACAGGGCCATGGACTCCACATGCGCGGTGTGCGGGAACATGTCCATCACCCCGGCACGGACCAGCCGGTAGCCGTGTTCGCGTACCAGCAGGCCGGCGTCACGCGCCAGCGTGCCCGGGTGGCAGGAGACATACACGATGCGTGGTGCGCGCCCAGCGACCAGCGGGATGATCTCGCGCGCCCCGGAACGCGGCGGATCGAGCAGGATGCGGTCGTAGTCACGCTGCAGCCAGGAGGCATCGGGTTCCGGCTCCATCAGGTTGGCGACAGCGTACTCGGTGTTGCCGATGCCATTGGCCTCGGCGTTCATGCGCGCACGGCGCACCATGCCGGCCTCCCCTTCCACACCCGTCACGCGCCCCCGATGCGCCTTTCGGGCCAGCGGCAGGGTGAAGTTTCCGAGCCCGCAGAAGAGGTCCAGCACCTGGTGTTCGGATTCAACCTGGAGCCAGTTCAGTGCCTGTACCACCATGGCGCGGTTGATTTCCGGATTGACCTGAATGAAGTCCGAGGGTGCGAAGGCAACCCGCACCCCGAAGGCGGGATGCGCATACCAAAGCGACTGCTGCTCCGGCCACAGCGGGTGGATGCTGCCCGGCCCTCCGGGCTGCAGGGCGATGGCGCAGCCTAGGCGTTCGCCAAGCGCGCGCAGGGCGGCCCGGTCGGATTCGGTGAGTGGCTCCAGATGGCGGAATACCAGCACCGTCGTCTCGTCGCCGGCGGCGATCTCGATCTGCGGAATGCGGTCCGGCGTGGACATCCGGCCGATGGTCTCCGCCAGCTCGACCAGATGCTCGCCCACCTGCGGCACCAGCACCTCGCAGCGGCCGAGATCGGCGATGAAGCGCCCGCCCCGTTCGCGAAAGCCGACCAGCACTCGGCCCTTCTTGTGCACCAGCTTGGCACCGATGCGCGCCTTGTGCCGGTAGCCCCATACCGGGCCGGTCAGCGGTTCGGCGACCGTCTCCGGCTCGACACCGCCGATCTGGCGCAGGGCATCAAGCATGGCCTTCTGTTTCCAGCGGATCTGGGCCTCGGGCGCCAGGTGCTGCAGGCTGCACCCGCCGCAGAGGCCAAAGTGCGGGCAACGCGGCTCGACCCTGTCGGGGGCTGCGTCCAGCACCTCGACGGTTCGCCCCTCGTCGTGCTGGCGGCGAACGGCGGTGTATTCGAAACGCACGCGCTCGCCCGGCAGGGCGCCATCGATGAACACCGTCTTCCCCCTCACCTCGGCCACGCCCCGGCCCTCGTGGGTCAGATCGCGGATCTCGGCCTCGAAGGCCCCCTGTGGCAGGGGCTTGCGTCGGCGACGGGCCATCAGGCGGGAAACAGGCCGGTGGAGATGTAGCGGTCTCCCCGGTCACAGACGATGGTCACGATGACTGCATCCTCCACTTCGCGGCACAACTGCAGGGCCGCGGCCACGGCGCCGCCGGAGGAGACGCCACAGAAGATCCCCTCCTCGCGCGCCAGCCGGCGCATGGTCTCCTCGGCCAGGGCCTGGTCGACATCGATGATGCGATCCACTCTGGAGGGGTCGTAGATCTTCGGCAGGTAGGCCTCCGGCCAGCGGCGGATGCCCGGGATCTGCGATCCCTCGGTGGGCTGCACGCCGACGACCTGGATGGCGGGATTGGCCTCCTTGAGGAACTTCGAGGTGCCCATGATGGTGCCGGTGGTGCCCATGGAGCTGACGAAGTGCGTGATCTCGCCATCGGTGTCGCGCCAGATCTCGGGGCCGGTGCCTTCGTAGTGCGCGCGGGGGTTGTCCGGATTGGCGAACTGGTCCAGCACCCGCCCCTTGCCCTCGGCCTGCATGGCATGCGCCAGATCGCGGGCCCCCTCCATGCCTTCCTCCTGCGATACCAGCACGATCTCGGCGCCGAAGGCCTTCATCGCCGCGCGCCGCTCCTCGCTCATGTTCTCGGGCATGATGAGGGTCATGCGGTACCCCTTCATGGCCGCGACCATGGCGAGCGCAATGCCGGTGTTGCCGCTGGTGGCCTCGATCAGGGTGTCACCGGGACGGATCTCGCCGCGCAGCTCGGCATGATGGATCATGCTGTACGCCGGGCGGTCCTTGACCGATCCGGCCGGATTGTTGCCCTCCAGCTTGGCCAGGACGACATTGCTCGTGTCACCCGGCATGCGCTGAAGACGAACCAGCGGCGTATTGCCGATGAAATGTGCTAAAGTTCGGCTTTCCATGGATTTTTCCGCCACCCCTTGCGGAGAAGACGACCTCGATGCGTGTAGAGTCGCCGGAGCATTCACAAACCGTTCAGAAACGGCGTGCCTGTCGGGCGGGATTGCGCCCCCTATTATCCGCCATCGTCTTTCTGGCCGCCAGCACCAGCCGTGCCGAGCTGCCCGACGAGGCCCTCTTCTTCTCCGAGTTGCCCGGCATCCAGAGCGCGACCCGGCTGCTGCAGCCGATCCTGGACACGCCGGCCGCGGTCACGGTGCTGGACGAGGCAACCATCCGCAACAGCGGCGCGCGCACCATCGACGAACTGATGCGGCTGGTGCCGGGTTTCCTGGTTGCCCACGAGAACGGCAACTTTCCCTTCGTCAGTTACCACGGCCTGTCCGGGATCTTCTCCCCCCGGCTGCAGGTGCTGGTCGATGGCCGCTCGGTCTATCTGGCGGCCTTCGGTGGCGTGCTGTGGAACGATCTCGGCATCGATGTCGAGGACATCCAGCGCATCGAGGTCATCCGTGGCCCCAACTCCGCTGCCTACGGGGCCAACTCGTTCATGGCCATCATCAACATCAGCACCTACCATGCTGCGGAGACCCTGGGCAATCGCGGGCTCGTCCGAAGCGGACAGGGGTCGGTGCAGGACTTTCATGTGCGCCATGGGGGCAGCACGGGCGATCTCGACTACCGCATCTCGGCCCGGCAGATCGCCGACTCCGGTTTTGCCGACCGCCACGACGGCAAGCGGGTGCGTTCGGCCAATCTGCGCATCGACTATCGGCCCAGCGCGCGCGATACCCTGATGTTCGCCGCCGCCTACAGCCAGGGCGATTACGAAGACGGTTTCATCAATGAGCAGCTCGGCCTGCCCCCGGGTGAGGTCCAGGGCCGCCCCCTGCGTTCACTCGGTGATCGCAGCAACTTTCAGCACATCGTTTGGGAGCGGGTCATCGATGCACGCCGCAACCTGCGCCTTCAGTACTTCCACAACTATCTCAGCCGCGATGACGACTTCACGCTCAATGGCACCCTGCCGGCACCGTATCCGCCGCTGACCATCTCGGCACAACCCTATGACTATTCCTACCTTTCCGAGCGTCATGATCTCGAGCTGCAATACGACCAGACGGTGAGTGACAGGCTGCGTTTCGTGACTGGATTCAATGTGCGTGAAGATCGGGTCCGAAGCGCGCGTCACTTCGAGAACGGAGGCACGCAAAGAAACCGTCTGCTGCGGGGTTTCGGCAACATCGAATACCGAATCGGCAGCTGGTTGTTCAATCTTGGCGCCAGTATGGAAGACAGCGAGATTACCCATCCCGAGCTGCAACCGCGCCTTGCCGTCAATCGGCGCCTTGGCAACAACGACAGTCTGAGGCTGGTACTGAGCAGGGCAACCCGCAACCCGGTGCTCCATGACAAGCTGGGCTATCGCGATGTTCCGTCGGGGGTCTCCGGTCCCCCCTTCCGCATCCAGTTCAGTCGCGCCCCGGTTGGCTCAACGGCATTGCAGCCGGAACAGATCCGCTCGCTCGAACTGGGGTACCATCGCCAGAGTACCGGAAAACTGCGAAGCTTCGACCTCAAGCTTTTCCAGGACCTCTACACCGATCTCATCGAGAGCGTGAGCGGCCTTCGTGCCAATGCTACCGATGCCCGTATCCGGGGTGTGGAGATGGAAGGAGAGTTCGAACCGATCCGCAACTGGCGCCTTCATGCAGGGCTATCGCGCCTGTGGAGCGAGCTGCACCCGGTAGCATTCGACGCTGCCGAACGCTCCGAATTCTACCGCAGTGTACCCAACTGGATCCTGAATTTCGACACACGCTATACGGCCGGCACACTGACACTCGGCCTGGGCTACAATTGGCTCGATCGGGTCGTCTGGAACGGCAATGGAGACACCGAACCCTTTACCAATGTGGCCAGCCTGCGCCTGCATGCCACGCAACGCTTCAAGGTTCGATCCGGGGAAGGCTGGCTGCGCCTGGTACTGGATGACCCCATGTCGCCGGTACAGGATTACTACCGCGTGAATGTCACTGAGCCCCGCCTGAGGCTTGAGCTGGGCATCGAGCAATGAACCTTTCCATGACAGGGAAGCAACAGACCCAGGGAAGCGGCCATCGGCGTCTAGCCGCGGCACTGGCTCTGTTGTTGCTCCTGTTTGCCACTGCCCTGCCAGCGCGAACGCTCCTGGTACTGACCGACAAGGACTCCCTTCTGGCCGAGCGATTTCTGGAACACGCGCTTCCCGAAACGCCCGAGCTCAGGGTCGTGAGGGAAGATCACTGGCCCGTGGAGGTCGATGCCGACCTCGTCATGACCGTCGGCAGCCTGATGTTGTCGAAGGTGCCGGCCAACACGGGCCGCCCCGTGATTGCGGCCTTCCTGCCCCTGGCAAGCGTGCCAGCCGGGTTGCGTCATGCGCCCGGCTACACCATTCTGCCCCTGGATCCGGCCCCGCCCCGATTCATCCAGGAACTGAAACAGGGATTGCCGCACATCCAGCGCGTCGGTTTCGTGGCCTACACGGAGCTCGAGCGCGACTTCAAGGCCTATCTGGATTCCGCGCGTGAACAGGGCCTGCAGGCAGAGGGGGTGTCTCTGGCCCAAACGCCACTGACTGCCATGCTGCGCGGGCAGAGGCCGGATGCGATTGTCATCCTGCCCGACCCGGCCCTGTATCGTCGCAAGCTGATCTACCAGATCATGCTCAATTCCTTCCGCAAGCAGATTCCGGCCATAGGCACCACCCAGAACATGTACCGCGCAGGGGCCGCGCTCAGTATCTTCGTTTCGCCCGAGGACTGTGGCCTGCGTGCCCGGGAACTCCTGCAGCAATGGCTGCAGCACGATCGTCTCCCGGAAGGCATCCAGTACAGCCATCGACTCTCCATTCTGCGCAACCGGCGCGTCATGGACATCCTGGGTATCGGTGCGGAATCACCATGATCCGACGGCTCGAACAATATCTGGCGGCACGCCAGTCCACACTGCTGACCCTCGCCCTGCTGCCGCTGATCGGGCTTGCTCTGTGGCTGCTTCTGGTTCCCGACCGTTCCCGCATGTCTCACACGATGGACCTGGCCTTTCTCGCCATGAAACCCGCTGCCGAATATGCCCTGGTATCCGGTGAACAGAAGTACCTGGAGGAAACCGCCCGCGTACTCGAACGGATCCCCGGCATCAGGGGGCTCGAGCTTCGTGATGCAGGAGGTCTGCGCATATACCGCTCCCCCGGGGCCTCACTGAGACCGGGCATCGTCTACCTGACACAAAGGATGGAGCTTGCTGGCCGCGTGGCCGAAGTCGGCCTGTATCTCGATCCGTACCGTCTTGATCCGGTCCGAACGGGCACCGGTCTCGCCATCGGGGGGCTGTCCGTGCTTGCGCTGATCACTCTGCATCTTGGTGCCAGGGGACGGCAGGAAGGGCGCATGCGCGCTGCCCGCGCCCTGAGCAGTTTTGCGCGCCATGACCATGATGATTTCCCCGAAATCGAGATCGATGATCCAGCCCTGCGACTGGTGCGGGATGCCCTGGTCGATCTGAAGGGGCGCATGAACGCCTTGCACGAGCAATACGGACAGGAACGGGACAAGGCGCTCGCTGAACTCTATGCACGCATTGACGAGATTGACCAGAAGAACCGGGAACTCGAGCATCAGCGATTGCAGGCCGAGGAGGCCAATCGGGAGAAGTCCATTTTCCTGGCCAACATCAGTCATGAGCTGCGCACGCCGCTCAATGCCATCATGGGCGTTACCGATCATCTGATGAAGAGCAGCGAGCATCGCCGCGAGATCGAGCTGATCCACAACGCGTCCCGTCATCTGCTCTCGCTCATTGACCAGATCCTGCTGGCGAATCGCGCCCTCGCCACGCATACGGAATTGCACTGGCATGATGTGCATGAACTGGTACGCGAAGTGCTCGAGGTACTGGAACAGAACGCGTTCGACAAGAACCTCTGGCTAATCTATGACCCGAGCCCCAGGATCGGTGAGCTGGAAACGGACGAGATGCGATTCCGCCAGATCCTCACCAACCTGTTGTCCAATGCCATCAAGTTCACCCTCAAGGGCGGTGTCAGCCTCAGAACCCGACTGACGGACGAGGCCCTGGACCTCCAGATCATCGATACCGGGCCGGGTATCCCGGAGCGCGAACTCGTTCACCTGATGCAGCCGTTCTCGCGCCGCAATCACGAATCCCGGGAGGGTTTCGGGCTTGGACTCTACATTACACAATCGCTGTGCGACACCCTGGGGTATGAACTGCGCTACGAACGCGATACGGGCGGGGGTTCCATCTTCCATGTGCTGATTCCACGCCGGCATGCGGGCATCCTTGAAGATTCCACGCCAGATCCATGGGCTCCGTGCGCTGAAATCGTCTGCGATACACGCTACCGAATCTTCAATCTGCCCCATGAGCACCAGGTGAGCCTTCTGTCCGAGATTGCATCCGCCCGCGAAGGGGCCTGTGTACTGCTCGAACATCCAGACAGCCTGCAGCATCCGTGGCCACAGACACTGGATGCCTCGACAGTGACCGTCTATACCCCGTTTCTGCAGGAAGCACATGCCCGGCTCGGGGAGGAAGCGTTCGCGATTCACCACATCACGGAACGCTTCAGATCGAGCGATGAGCGCCCGACGAGCCCGTCTGCCCGCCTCCCCGGGCAGGATGGCCACCACCTGAACCTGCCCATGCCGTCCGGGAGCCCATGGAGCGGTCTGTGCACCGTACTGGCGGATGACAACCCGACCAATCTCGAAGTGCTGAACCTCCTGCTCGAGGACGAGGGCATGCAGCTCTTTCCCCTCTCCGGGGCGGAATCCCTGGTCGAACAGGTCGTGGGGAAAGGCGCGGATCTCGTCCTTGTCGACGGGCACATGCCCGATATGGACCCGGTGGCGATCGGCCGAAGGCTGAGAGTGGTCTCGCCGCTGACGCGCATCGTGTTCGTCAGCGCGGATGTGTTCCTTGACAGCCGTATTCCCACGGAAGTGAAGGACGGATTTCTGACCAAGCCCGTCTCCGGAGAGAGTCTGCGCCAGGTGCTCGCCCGCAACATCGCCGCCTGCTTCGAGCCGGGCAACATCTCCAACATCACCAGCTACCACAGCAAGACCGTACGACGCATCTTCCAGTTGTCGATGGACGACCTGGCAGCCACGCTGGACATTCTGGAACACCCCGAGCGCCTGAATGGCCACGAGTTCCACGAACTGGCCCATCGCCTGAATGGAACCGGAAAGTATTGCGGTGGTACGCGTTTGATCGAACTCTGTATCCACCTCGAGACCCTCTACCAGGAAGGGGAGGAACTGGAGGCCTCTGCAATCGTTTCTTCTGCGCGCATCCTTGCTCGCGAGATTCGGCGGCTGATACGGCGTATCGAGGACGAACTGCATCAGCTCGACCAACTGGAAAGCGGCTCAGACGCCGACTAGGATACCGACACAAGTGCGCCGTCGGTGGTCGCCTGCGGGAGTGCTCTCGGGCTGGACTCAGGTGACCGTGTGCGCGATGGCAAACGCCACCGCATAATTCCTTTCGTCGGATATGCTGAGGGCGATCTCGCCAATGCCCAGTTCCCGGGCACGGTGCCGGGCCTGGCCGTGCAGCCGCACCAGGGGGCGGCCCAGCGCATCATGTCCGATCTCGATGTCGCGGAAGGAGATGCCTTGCGCCATGCCCGTGCCCAGCACCTTGCTCACCGCTTCCTTGGCACAGAAACGACGCGCCAGAAAGCCGCCAGTGTCGCGTGTCCGTGCCAGGTCGTCCTGCTCGGCACGTGTCAGGATGCGCTGCACAAAGCGATCGCCATGACGGTCGTGCAGGGCGACAATGCGACGCTTGTCAACGATGTCGGTGCCAATTGCGACCGGAATCATTCGGGCAACATGTCCTTCATCCGACGCACTGCCGCGTGCAATCCCACGAACACCGCTTCGCTGACGATGGAATGGCCGATGTTGAGCTCGTGGATGCCCTCGATGCCAAGGATGGGCGCCAGGTTGTCGTAATCCAGGCCGTGGCCGGCATTGACCACCAGCCCTACTTCCCTGCCCCACCGAACCGCGTCGGCAATGCGTGCCAGTTCCCGGTCGCGTGCCTCGCCCTCAAGGTTGGCGTAATGGCCGGTGTGGATCTCGATGGTCGAGGCACCGCTCTCAGCGGCGGCCCGGATCTGTTCCGCATCCGGTTCAATGAACAGCGACACCCGAATGCCGGCCCCCTCCAGGCGGCGGCACACCGCAGAAAGGCGATCGAACTGGCCGACCACGTCGAGCCCGCCCTCGGTCGTCAGCTCTTCACGCCGCTCCGGTACCAGGCAGCAGTCCTCGGGACCCACATCCAGTGCGATGGCGGTCATCTCTTCGGTGGCGGCCATCTCCAGGTTCATCTTGGTGGTGATGACCTCGCGCAGACGGTAGAGATCCGCGTCCTGGATATGACGCCGGTCCTCGCGCAGGTGCATGGTGATGCCGTCGGCGCCGGCTTCCTCCACCAGGCGAACGGCGCGTGCCAGGTCCGGATACGGTGTTCGGCGCGCCTGGCGCAGCGTGGCAATGTGATCGATGTTGACCCCCAGTTTCATCCGCCATCCTCCAGTGAACGGGCGCTGGTGCGCCGGCTGGTAGCCTGCAGCATTTCGAGCGAACGGAAGCGCATCCCCGGCCAGGCGCGTGCCAGCACTTCGCCGAGAACGTCCAGCAGATCCGATGCGCCCTCTCCCTTGCCTGTGCGTTGCAGCAGATCCTGCATGGCGCGGGCCAGATCAGTGGCATCGGTGCGCGCATAGTTTACGGC
>JALWNJ010000364.1 GCA_026995955.1 Gammaproteobacteria bacterium | reverse complement strand
GGTGAGGACCAGGTCGGCCACGGCGGCGGCCTCGTGGAAGGCGGCGCGCACCGCGTCGAGCCGGTCGGGGATGACACCCATGTCGAGCCGTTCTACCGGCAGGCGGGCGAGCAGGGCATCCAGCGTGTAGCGGTTGGAGTCGTAGATGTCGCCTTCGCCCAGCGGCTCGCCGATGCCGCGCAGTTCGTCGCCGGTGGAGAAGAAGGCCACCCGCGGGCGGCGGCGCACGGTGACCTCGGCGATGCCGAGCGAGGCCAGCAGCCCCAGATCGGCGGCATTGAGCTGGCGCCCGGCCTCGAGCACGGTGCTGCCGGCACGCAGGTCCTCGCCGGGATGGCGCACATTGGCGCCGGCCTTGTGGCCGCTCCCGATCAGCACGGTGTCGTCCTCGCGCCGGGCCTGCTCCTGCATCACCACGGTGTCGGCCCCCTCGGGCACCACGGCACCGGTCATGATGCGTACCGCCTCGCCCGGCCCCACCCGGCCATCGAAGGGCTGACCGGCCATGCTGGTGCCGATCACGCGCAGTCGGTTTTCTTCCGCCGAGAGGTCTTCGGCACGCACGGCATAGCCGTCCATCGCCGAGTTGCGGTGCGGCGGGACATCGAACGGCGCCGTTACCGGCTCCAGCAGCACGCGGTCCAGGGCCGCGCGCAGGTGCAGGCGCTCGCGCCCGCCGACCGGTTCCACACCGGCCAGGACGCGTTCCAGTGCCTGCTCGACGGTGAGCTGTTTGGGGTCGAATTCGTCGCAGCCACAGTTCATGGGGCCTTCCTCGGGTAGGTGGGCAACCAGCGCATTATAAAGTCCCGCAGCGTCTGCGGGGCATCGAGATCGAGCAGCGGCAGCGCCGTGTCGATGCCGGTGGCGCCCGGCGTGGCCACGGCGATGACATGCGGGTCGTCCGGGAACAGCAGGGGCTTGCCCAGCTCGGGGCGGTGCAGCTCGATCTTGGGCAGCGCCTCGTGGCGGAAGCCCTCTACCAGCACCAGGTCGGCCAGGGCCGGATCGAGCACGCGAAGTTCCTCGGCCAGCACCGGCTCGTGCTCGGTCTCGTGTTCCACCATCAGCGCCCGCCGCCGTGCCGAGCAGACCAGCACCTGACCGGCTCCGGCCTGGCGCAGGCGATGGCTGTCCTTGCCCGGCACATCGATGTCGAAGCGGTGATGGGCATGCTTGACCAGCGCGATGCGCAGTCCTTCGGCACGCAGCAGGGGAATCAGCCGTTCCAGCAGGGTGGTCTTGCCGGTTCCGCTCCAGGCGGCGAAGCCGAGCACGGGCAGGGGGAACTCAGGGGCCATCGCTGAACTTCTCCACGGCTTCGAGGTCATTGAGGTTGGCCAGGGCCGGGGCAAGCCTGGCGTCCTCCACGAGGACGGCATCCAGCGCCTCGGCCCAGTCCATGACCCGCGGCCGCTCCTCGTCCAGCAGGCGGCGGGTCAGGGGCAGGGCGGCATCACGCCGCAACAGGGCGAAAAGCGGCTGCAGCCGGGTGCCGTCGTGGGGCATGGCGGCCGCGGCCCCGCCGATGGCGGCGGCCAGTCGCTGGCCGAGGTCGCGTGGCAAGGCCGGCGCGTCGCAGGGCACCACCAGCACGAAGGGCGTGGTGGCCGCCAGCAGGCCGGCCTCGATGCCGGCCAGCGGGCCGGGGTGGTCGGGGCGCAGGTCGCGCAGCACTTCGTCGCCCCAGGGCAGGTAGGCGCTGCGGTTGCGGTTGGCCGAGATCAGCAGCGCGCCCACCTGCGGCCGCAGGCGCTGGCTCACGGCCTCCACCAGCAGGCGGCCGTCGGGCAGGGGCACGAGCCCCTTGTCGCGCCCACCCATGCGGCGCCCAAGGCCGCCGGCGAGGATCAGGCCGGTGATCTGTTCGGGTGTAGGCTGCATGGCCGCATGCTAACATGCACCGCCCCGAAGGGGCTTGAAGGCGCTGCCGGCCGCCCCCATCCATGGGCAGACAAGTTTCAGAAAAACAAAGGGTTGTTGACATCATGTTCATGCGCATCATCCTCTTTCTCGCCGCCAACTTCAGCATCCTGATCGTGCTCAGCATGTCCATGCGCGTGCTGGGCATCGACGACTGGCTGGCGCAGCAGGGCCTGGCCGGGCAGATCAACGGCATTCTCGTCATGGCGCTGCTGATCGGCTTCGGCGGATCGTTCATCTCCCTGGCCCTGTCCAAGACCATGGCCAAGCACGGCATGGGGGTGCATGTCATCGAGCACCCCGCCGACGCCACCGAACAATGGCTGGTGGACACGGTGGCGCGGCTCGCGCAGCAGGCCGGTATCGGCATGCCGGAGGTGGGCATCTTCGAGGGGCCGCCGAACGCCTTCGCCACCGGCTGGAACCGCAACGACGCCCTGGTGGCGGTGAGCACCGGCCTGCTGCAGACCATGAACCG
>JALWNJ010000363.1:4518-10331 GCA_026995955.1 Gammaproteobacteria bacterium | reverse complement strand
TCCTCGGGGATGTCGGCGGCCTCACCGTCGAGGTAAAGGCGCAGCGTAATGTCTCCCGGAAGCTTCATGGGCGGCAGGTCGCTCCGGGAGGGCAGGGCTTCCCAGTCGGGCTTTTCGCGTTCGGCGGCAGGCTGCACGATCTCCAGCCGATGGTCGTACAGCCGCAGGCCCAGGGTGCGACCCTCGATGAGGCTCGTATCCTGCAGCAGGGCCAGCCAGGCATGCAGGCGGCGTGCCTCGCCCTGCAGTCGGTCACGCTCGCGATCCCCCACCGACAGCACGGCCATGGTGACGAGGATGGCGGCGATGACCACCACCACCATGACCTCCACCAGGGTAAAGCCGCGGTATCGGCGGCAGCGCGGGGTGGGGCTATTCGAGATTCCAGTTGCCGATGTCGGCATTGACCCCCTCTCCGCCGGGTGCGCCGTCGGCGCCGAGGGTGTAGAGATCGAAGTCGCCGTGCTCGCCGGGGCTGAGGTACTGGTAGGGGTTGCCCCAGGGATCCTTGGGCAGGCGGGCGATGTAGCCGCCTTTCTTCCAGTTCTTCGGCTCGGGTGGGGTCGAAGGACGGCTGACCAGGGCCTCGAGGCCCTGATCGGTGGTGGGATAGCGGTAGTTGTCGAGCTTGTACAGCTTGAGCGCGCTCTCCAGGGCGCGGATGTCCTGCCTGGCCTTGGCGATGCGCGCCTCGTCGGGCCGACTCATGATGCGTGGTACCACAAGCGCGGCGAGGATCGACAGGATGACGACCACCACCATGATCTCGATGAGGGTGAAGCCGGACTGGGCAAGGGGTTTGCGGGTTCCGTTCATGCGGGACTCCATGTTGTGGGGTTGTCTCGGGCAGTGCAGCGTCATTTTACCAGCGAATTGAGCTCGAAGATGGGCAGCAGGATGGCAATGACGATGAGCAGCACCATGCCGCCCATGACGACGATCAGCAGGGGCTCGAACAGGTTCAGGAACAGGCCGATGGTGGCATCGGTCTCGCGCTCCTGTTGCAGCGCCGCGCGCTCAAGCATCTCTTCGAGCCGCCCGCTGGCCTCGCCACTGGCGATGAGATGCACCGTCATTGGCGGAAACAGGCCGGAACGCTCGAGGGCACTGGCAATGCCGCTGCCTTCGCGCACGCGCACTGCCGCTTCCTCGATGGCGCGGCGCATGGGCAGGTTGGGCACCACCCGGGCGGAGATCTCTAGGGCATCGAGTATGGGTACGCCACTGCCCGCCAGGATGCTGAGGGTTCGGGCAAAACGGGCCGTGTTGAGCCCTCGGGTCAGCCGGCCGATCAGCGGCAGCCGCAGCAGGGCCCGATGCACCCGGAAGCGGAACGACTCCACCCGCAGAGCGCGCACAAAGGCGACCACGGCCAGCGCCACGGCCAGCGCCACAGCCCACCACCAGTGCTGGATGAAGCCGCTGAGTGCGATCAGGGCCCGGGTCAGCAGCGGCAGCTCCTGACCGGTGTTCTGGTACACCCCCTGCACCTGGGGTACGACATAGCCCATCAGCACCGCCAGGATCACCAGCGAGATGACAATGAGCGTGGCGGGGTAGAAGATGGCGCCCTTGACGCGGCGGCTCATCTCCTGGCGGGCCTCGGTGTAGTCCGCCAGGCGTTCCAGCACGGCGTCGAGATGGCCCGACTGCTCGCCCGCCGCCACGGTGGCGCGGTACAGGGGCGGGAACACGCCGGGGAAGGCCTTCAGGCTGTCGGCCAGGCTGTGACCCTCCAGCACCCGCGCGCGCACCGCCAGGACGATGCGCTGTACCTTGCCCTTTTCGCTCTGCCGGGCCACCGTGGCCAGGACCTCGGCCAGGGGCGAGCCGGATTGCACCAGGGTCGCGATCTGCCGCGTCATCAGGGCCAGATCGGCGGCCCCCAGATGCGTGCCGCCACGCAGACGAGGCCCGCGATCGCGCCCTTCGCGTTCCTCCACCGGGCGCACCTCGAGCGGCGTCAGTTCGCGCGCGCGGAGCTGCTGGCGCACCTGGCGCTCGGTGTCGCCCTCCAGCACGCCGCGGGTCTTGCGGCCATTGGGGCGCAGGGCGGTGTATTCGAAGGCGGGCATGGGGGGCGGTCCTCAGTCCTCGCGCGTCACGCGCAGCACCTCTTCCATGGTGGTGATGCCCTGCAGCACCTTCTGCATGCCGTCCTGTCGGATGCTGGGGCTGCGCTTGCGGGCCAGCCGTTCCAGCTCCAGCTCGCTTATGCCGTCGTGGATCAGCGGCCGCATGGCCTCGTCCACCTCGATGATCTCGTGGATGCCGGTGCGGCCCTGATAACCGAGCTGATTGCACCTGGGGCAGCCGACGGCATGGTAGATGACCGGTGACGCGGCCGGATCGACCCCGAGCTCGCGGCATTCCTGTTCGCTGGCGGGGCGTGCCTCGCGGCAGTGCGGGCACAGCTTGCGCACCAGGCGCTGGGCAAGCACCGCCAGCAGGGTGGAGGACAGCAGATAGGGCTCCACGCCCATGTCGCGCAGGCGGGTGATGGCGCCGGCGGCGGTGTTGGTGTGCAGGGTGGACAGTACCAGATGGCCGGTGAGGCTGGCCTGGATCGAGATCTGGGCGGTCTCCAGATCGCGGATCTCGCCCACCATGACCACATCGGGGTCCTGACGCAGGATGGCGCGCAGGCCGCGCGCGAAACTCATGTCCACCTTGGGATTGACCTGGGTCTGGCCGATGCCGTCGAGGAAGTATTCGATGGGGTCCTCCACCGTGAGGATGTTGCGGCTGCGGTCGTTGATGCGCTGCAGGGCGGCATACAGGGTGGTGGTCTTGCCCGAGCCGGTGGGGCCGGTGACGAGGATGATGCCGTGCGGCTTGTGGATGACGCGGTCCAGCACCTCGAAGTTGTGCGGCGAAAGGCCCAGCTGTTCCAGATCCAGCCGCCCGGCCTGCTTGTCGAGCAGACGCAGCACGATGCGCTCGCCGTGGCCGGAGGGCAGGGAGGAGACGCGCACGTCCACCGGATGCCCGGCCACCTTGAGCGAGATGCGCCCGTCCTGCGGCAGGCGTTTCTCGGCGATGTCGAGGCGTGCCATGACCTTGATGCGCGAGACGATGAGCGGCGCCAGCTTGCGCGGCGGTTCCAGTACCTCGCGCAGCACGCCATCGACCCGGTAGCGGATCACCAGCCGGTTCTCGAACGGCTCGATGTGGATGTCGGAGGCATTCTCCTTGATGGCCTGGGTGAGCAGCGCGTTGATGAGGCGGATGATGGGCGCGTCGTCCTCGGACTCGAGCAGGTCCTCGGGTTCGGCCAGGGCCTCGGCGGCATGCTCCAGATCCAGCTCCTCGCCGAGGTCCTGCATCATGGCACTGGCCTCGTCCTCGCCCTGGCTGTAGGCGCGGGTCAGCGTGCGTTCCAGTTCCGCCTCGTCCACTTGGCGCAGGCCGAACGGCACACCGACCATGCGCCGCAGTTCGAGCAGCACCGCGGGGTCGGGCGTGCTGCTGGCGAGCAGCATCGGTTCCTCGGCATCGGGGTCGAAGACCACGCCATGACGCTTGCAGAAACCGTAGGGCGGTCGCGGCCAGACATCGGCCGTTTCACTGACGAGATCGGCGCTGTCCTGGCGCTCGGCCATCAGGAATCCCCGCGGGCTGGCTCCGGCGGGCCGGCCGGCGCAGTTGGTGCGGCCGGGGCTTCATCGGGGAGGATGGTCAGCAGCTCGTCGAAGTCGGGCAACTTGCGGGCATGGCCGGAGAGGATGCCGCGCTCGAGCAGGTTCCCTTCCATCTGGCTGGCCTTGAGGTAGCTGTACTTGCGCTCGGTATAGGCATCGGCCGTACCTCGGTCCCTGAGAATCACGGGATGGATGAACACCATCAGATTCTGCTTGATTTTGTCGGTCTCGGTAAATCGGAACAGCTGGCCCAGAACCGGGATGTCCCCCAGCAGGGGTACCTTCTGCACATTGTCGCGGAAGGTGTCCTCGATGAGCCCGCCCAGTACGATGATCTGGCCGTCCTCGGCCATGACCACGGTTTTGATCTCGCGCTTGTTGACGATCTTCTCCTTCAGCGCCACGCTGCTGGCGGCCAGCGCCGAGGCCTCCTGATGGATCTCCAGGCGGATGCTGTCGCCCTCGTTGATCTGCGGCTTGAGCTTGAGCTTGATACCGATGTCGTTGCGCTCGATGGTCTGGAAGGGATTGGTGACCCCCTCGCCGGATCCGGTGCTGGTGTACTGTCCGGTCACGAACGGAACGTTCTGGCCGACGATGATCTCGGCCTCCTCGTTGTCAAGCGTGACCAGGGTCGGCGTCGACAGGATGTTGGTCGCGGCATCGCCCTGCAGGGCGCGTATCAGGGCGCCGAACTGGACATCACCCACCAGGCGGCCAACGGCCAGCGTCAGGCCTGCGCCCAGCGAACCGGGATTCTGGTACAGCGATACCAGCGAGTTCCCCGGACCGCCCAGACTGGTGACGCCCACCGGCAGCTGATTGGTGGTGTTGCGCCCGTCCACGGCGAACTGTACGCCGAGCTGGGTGGTGAGATTGATGCCCACCTCGGCGATCACCGACTCCACCAGGATCTGCTTGCGGCGAATGTCCAGCTGCCGGATCACCGAGCGCAGGCTGCGCTGGATGGCCGGCGAGGCAGTGATGACCAGGGCGTTGTTGGCCTCGTCGGCCTGGATGCTGATGTTGCCGCTACTGCCGGTAGTGCCCGGGCTGCCCTTGCCTTTCTTGCCGCTGCTCTGCCGTGCCACCTTGTCGAGGATGGCGGCCAGATCCTTGGCCTTGGCGTACTTGAGAAACACCACCTGGGTCTGGCCATCGGTCTCGATGGGTGTGTCGAGATGCGCAATGATGCCGCGGATCTTGAGCCGACTGGCCTTGTCGCCGGCAATCAGCACGGTATTGGTGCGTTCATCGGCCGTCAGCAGGTACTTGCCGACGCTGCCCTTGCCTGGCGCCTTTCGGTTCAGTGCATTGATGATGCGCACCACCTCGCTGGCCGAGGCATGCTCCAGCGGGATGACTTCGATGTCGTCGCTCTCCGCCCGGTCGATGCGGCGGATGATGCGCACCAGCCGGTCGATGTTGGCGGCGCGGTCGGTGATGGTGAGCGTGTTGGACGGGGCGTAGGCGGCCAGCAGTCCCTGCTGTGGCACCAGCGGACGCAGGATGGGTACCAGCTGGGCCGCGGGTACGTGTTCCACCGGTACCACCCGGGTCACCAGCTCGTCGGCCTCGGTCCGTGCCCCCTGCGATACCAGCGGCACGGGACCCTGCTTGGCGGTGACATCGGGCACGATCTTGATGACCTCGCCGGTCTGGACGGCGGAGAAACCGTGCACCTGCAGGATGGACAGGAAGACCTCGTAGATCTCGTCCTTCTGCATCGGTTTCGAGGAGATGACCGTCACCTTGCCCTTGACACGCGGGTCGATGACGAAGTTGCGCCCGGTGATCTCCGCCACCGTGCGGATCAGGGTGCGGATGTCGGCATCCTTGAGGTTGAGCATCGCCGTGCCCTCGGCCGGCAGGCCGCCCGGCAGCAGCAGGCACAGTGCGAGCAGCAGCGCCAGCAGGCGATTTGTGGTCATCGGTGGCATCGGCTCAGGGCATCCATTTCCGGCAATCCTAGCATCGTTTGCCCGCTTAAGCTAATGGAAAGGTGAAGAAAGGAAGGCTATGTTCATGAAAAATGGGGAAAGCTACTCCAGGCTCTGCGTGATCTGCAGCTCTTGGCCATCGCGCAGCACGGTCACCTGAAACTGCCGGGCCTGCATCAGTTCGCGCATCACCTTCAGGTTCTGGCGCGGATCATCGAGTGGGGTGCCATTG
>JALWNJ010000363.1:0-4508 GCA_026995955.1 Gammaproteobacteria bacterium | reverse complement strand
ATCGCCGGGCTGGAAGCCCAGCTGCTCGAACAGCGGCTGATTGCCCCGCGGTTCGATCCGGTAGCCGACGAGCCGCCCATCCTTCCGCGCGGGCGAGATGCGTATCAGCTGGCCCAGGCGGGAAGGGTTGCGTACCGCCTCCTGTCTCAGCTGGCGCAGGGCGCGTGCCGGGCTGTCCGGTTGCCGTGACAGGGACGGTGCGCTCTCCTTCAGCGTAAAGGCGGAGGGGCCTCGCGGCAGATCCAGCCGTTCCAGGCGCCCGTTGCGCGACAGAATGACATGATCGGGCCGGACCTCCTGCAACAGCACCCCGCTGCTGATCTCGTCGCCCGTGGCATACACCTCCTCGCCGTGGCCGGTGCCGGCAATGAGGGCCACGCCCTGACCGTCTCCCATGGCCACGACCCCGCGCAGTTTGAGCGCGAGCCGGGTGGGCGGTGCCTTGCTGGCGGATAGGGCAGGGCTGCCCGTGGCCCGCCCGAACAGGTGTCTTGCCACGATATCCCGGGCGAGGTCGTTCTGCCTGGGCGCGGCAGCGGTCGGCTCGTCTACCGGTGCCAGGGGCTGAGGGGGTGCCGGCGCAGTGGGCGGAGCGGAGGATGCCCCCGGCCGAAGTTGCAGCAGGTCGCTGATGCCTGCGGCAATCAGCCACAGCCCCGTAGCCAGAACGACCAGTGCGGACAGCAGGGCAGACTTGCCGCGAAGCAGTTCCGGGAGTGGGTTCATGTCGGGCTCCGGGCAGTGAGTATCCGCAGTATCAGCATGCGGGGGCGCAAAAACGGGAGTTCGTCACAAAACTGGAAAATTCGCTTTTTCCAGAATATACTGAAAGACCCCGGGAAGGAATCCAAAAAGCCGGAAGCAAATACGACAAGACAAGAGAAGGGAGGAAGCATGTTCGGATACGATACACTGGTTGATGCCAAGGTGCTCAACCTGGATGCCCTGACCGACCACCCGTCAGGCGACCAGGACCGCAAGCCGGTCAATCTCGAGGTGACGCTCTTTTGTCACGGATTCCCGTGCACTTCCTGTCATGCCACCAGTCTGGGGCCGGATGGCATGTTCGTGCTCGCTGGTTCCATTTCGCTTGCGCGCAATGCCTATCTCGAAGTGGAGTTCACACTGAACGACAGCAAGGGCAAGCGGCTCTACCGTCTGCCGGTCTACATCAACGAGCAGACGGATGAGGGGCTGGACCTGAAGTTCGTCAATACCTTCAGCAACGCCTTCCACTATCTGGACTCCTGAAAGACGAATCGGCGGCCCGCCGTCCACGGCGAATGGACGGCGGCGCCGTCACACCCCATAGTACTCGCGATACCATTCCACAAAGCGACGGATTCCTTCCTCGACCGGTGTGTCGGGTCGATAGCCGACATCGTCCACCAGATCCTGAACATCGGCAAAGGTTTCCGGTACGTCACCGGGCTGCAGCGGCAGCAGGTTCTTCTGCGCCTTGCGTCCCAGGCAGTCTTCCAGCACCTCGATGTAGTGCAGCAGCTCCACCTGGCGATGATTGCCGATGTTGTAGATGCGCCAGGGGGCCTTGCTGGTCGCGGGATCGGGCTGGTCCCCGTTCCAGTCCGGGTTGGGCCCGGCCACATGATCCAGGGTGCGGATCACCCCCTCGACGATGTCGTCGATGTAGGTGAAGTCGCGCTTGTGATGGCCGTGGTTGAACACGTCGATCGGTTCCCCGGCAAGTATCTTGCGGGTGAACAGGAACAGGGCCATGTCGGGCCGCCCCCAGGGGCCATAGACGGTGAAGAAGCGCAGACCGGTCGTGGGGATTTCGAACAGATGGCTGTAGGTATGCGCCATCAGCTCGTTGCTCTTCTTGGAGGCGGCATACAGGCTCACCGGATGATCCACATTGTCGTGGACGCTGAACGGCAGGCGCGTGTTGGCGCCATAGACCGAGCTGCTGGAGGCATAGACCAGATGCTCGACCTGATGATGGCGGCAGCCCTCCAGGATGTTCAGGAAGCCGACAATGTTGGTGTCGATGTAGGCACGCGGATTTTCGAGCGAGTAGCGCACCCCCGCCTGGGCGGCCAGGTTGACCACCCGCTGTGGCTGGTGCTCACGGAACACCCGCTCCATGGCCGCGGCGTCCTCGATCGAGGCGCGCACATCGGTAAAGCCGTCGTAGTCCAGCGTGCGTGCAAGGCGGGCCTTCTTCAGCTCCGGGTCGTAGTAATCGTTGAGATTGTCGACCCCGATGACCTCGTCGCCCCGTTCAAGCAACCGCAGGGAAAGGGCCGAGCCGATGAAACCGGCAGCACCGGTGACCAGTATCTTCATGTTTTGCTACCTCAGAGGCGTGCGTCGACCTGGTCCCGCGGGAACAGGCCCTTCACGTCGTAGAACACATGGCCGGGCCTGCCCAGCCGACGCAGCTGATCGATGCCCATGTCGCGGAACTGGTGGTGGCCCACGGCGAGGATGATGGCGTCGTAGCGGCCCGGTTCGAGTTCCGTGACCGGAGTGATACCGTATTCGTGGCGGGCCTCGTCCGGGTCTACCCAGGGATCGTGTACGTCGACATGGGCGTGGTAGTTTTCCAGCTCGCCGATGATGTCCACCACCCGCGTGTTGCGGAGATCGGGGCAGTTCTCCTTGAAGGTGAGGCCAAGCACGAGGATGTTGGCATCCACCACATGGATGCGGCGCTGGGTCATCATCTTGACCACCTGCTCGGCTACATAGCTGCCCATGCCGTCGTTGATGTGGCGGCCCGCCAGGATGACCTGGGGGTGATAGCCGATCTCCTGGGCCTTGTGGGTGAGGTAGTAGGGATCCACGCCGATGCAGTGACCGCCCACCAGCCCGGGACGGAAGGGAAGGAAGTTCCACTTGGTGCCGGCCGCCTCAAGCACCTCGAGCGTGTCGATGCCCATGCGGTTGAAGATCAGCGCCAGCTCGTTGATGAGAGCAATGTTGACATCGCGCTGAGTGTTCTCGATGACCTTGGCGGCCTCGGCCACGCGGATGCTGCTGGCCAGATGGGTGCCGGCCTCGATGATGCTGGCGTAGAGGGCATCCACCTCGCGCGCCACCTCCGGAGTCGACCCGGAAGTGACCTTCAGGATGTTGGTGACGCGGTGTTCCTTGTCGCCGGGGTTGATGCGCTCGGGGCTGTAGCCCACGAAGAAGTCCTGGTTGAAGCGCAGGCCCGACTCTCGCTCCAGCACAGGCACGCAGTCCTCCTCCGTGGCACCCGGATAGACGGTGGATTCGTAGATGACAATGTCGCCGGGCTTGAGGATGCGTCCCACGGTCTCGCTGGCCCGCAGCAGCGGGGTCAGGTCGGGCCGCTTGTGGCGGTCGATGGGGGTGGGCACGGTGATGATGTGGATGTCCGCTTCGCGCAGGGCCTCCGGGTCCGCGGTGTATTCCAGACGGGTGGCCCGGGACAGTTCCTCGGGCGTGACCTCGAGGGTGCTGTCACGCCCGGCGCGAAGTTCCTCAATGCGATCGGTGTTGATGTCGAAACCGATGGTGCGGTAGCGCTTGCCGAATTCCACGGCCAGGGGCAGGCCGACATAACCCAGCCCGATGATGGACAGGGTCTTTTCTCCTGTGCTTGAGGACACCCGGTGCTCCTTGTGTGGTCAGTGCCTGGTTGTGGGTCGCGCCATTATCCCCGCAGCAGCCTGCGGGTTCAATCTGCCGCGGGTTCCGGTGAGAAGCGTCCCGGTTGCAGCAGACGATCAAGGGCATCTGTCCCGGTTTTTCCTTCCATCGCGTCCGCCAGGCAGCGCGCGCACCAGGGTGCGGTGAGCAGCCCGCGCGAGGCATGGGCGGCGGTGATCCACAGCCCGGCATGATCCGTCCCGGGCAGAGGGCCGCAGACGGGCAGGCGGCCCGGCAGCACGCTGCGCAGGCCGGCGCGCGATCCGATGACCTCGGGCCTGCCGTGCAAATCCGGCAGCAGGCGGGCGAGCTGGGACAGGTTCTCCTCGTCCTCGTCCGGATCGGGCGCGGTGTCGCAGCGATCGCGACGGTAGGTGGCGCCGACGAGGGCCACGTCGCTGTCCAGCGGGATCAGGTAGCCGGCGCCGGTCAGCACCTTGCCCGCCGTTCCGATGCCGGGCAGGCGGATGCGGGTGATCTGCCCGCGGACCCGGTGCCACGGCAGCGCCGCCGCCTGGGGCAGGGCGGCACAGTCCGGTCCGCAGGCGAGGACGACCTCTCTTGCCCGCAGGCTCGACCCGTCATCGCAATGGACGATCCAGTGGTGATCGCCGCCGCGCTCGAGGCCGGTCACACGCTGGTTAAACCGTGTCTCTATGCCCGGCCCGGCGAGCAGGTGGCGGCAGAGTTCCGCCGGCGACAGCCAGCCTGCCTGCGGGAAGTGCAGCGCGGTGTCCGCATGCGGATGCGTGCGTGCCGCGGCCGGCAGCAGGTCTGCCCCCGCTTCCACGAGCGGGTACAGATCGGAGCGTGTGGCCAGGATGTCGGCAAAGCGCTCGGCCTGGCGCGCATCGCGTGGCAGCTGGATC
>JALWNJ010000362.1 GCA_026995955.1 Gammaproteobacteria bacterium | reverse complement strand
CTTCGAGCGCTATGGCCACCCGGTGTGCCAGTACCCGGCCAATCCCCTGGGCCTGTGCGACATGAGCGGCAATGTGGCCGAATGGGTGCGCGACTGGTACGCGGTGGACTACTACGCCCACAGCCCCCGGCACAATCCCCAGGGGCCGGAGACGGGGACGAAGAAGGTGCAGCGCGGGGGCAGTTTCATTCGTGACATACGCCAATGGACGGCTTTCCAGCGCGACAAGGTGGACCCGGAGAAGGACTATTTCTGGCAGGGCTTCCGCTGCGTGGTCAACCTGGACCAGCCGCTGCCGCAGGCGATGATTCCGCCGGACGAGGACACCATCCGCCGCCGGCTCACCGGCGCCCTGCCGCCGGTGTACCCGCCCGGCAGTCACAATCTGCCGCCCGAGGAAATCCGCTATGACTGAGGCCGCATGGCCCCGCAGAAAGGCCGCGCGCTTGCTGCTCGCCGCCCTGCTGGGGGCGGCCCTGCCGGCCATTGCGGGTGCTACCCCGCCAGAGGAACCCGAGTCCCAACCTGCGGCCCCCGCCGATCCCGCGGTCAGGCAGCTTATCGACCGCACCCTGCGCGAGCTGGTGTTCGTCCCCGGCGGCACCTTCTGGATGGGTGACTACGTCCACGGCAAGTACGACAGCGCGGCCGAGCAAGCGGCAAATCTCCTTTGAGCTGAAGTAGGCTGGATTTGTCGCCGCGCCCGCAAACGGGGACAATGTAGCGCAGAATCCGAGTTTCCCGAGGAGGGCTGCGCGTGATCATCGAAAACGGTCCCTGGCCGACTACCCGCCTGCGGCGCATGCGCCGCGACGACTTCTCGCGCCGGCTGATGCGCGAGCATCGTCTGACCTGCGACGATCTCATCTATCCCGTGTTCGTGCTCGAGGGCGAGGGACAGCGCGAGCCCGTGGCCTCGATGCCCGGGGTGGAACGGCTGTCCATCGACCTGCTGCTGGGCGAGGCCGAGCGTGCCCTGTCACTGGGCATTCCTGCCATGGCCCTGTTCCCGGTCACGCCCCTCGAGGCCAAGAGCGAGGATGCCCACGAGGCCTGGAATCCGGAGGGGCTGGCGCAGCGCGCCGTGCGGGCGCTCAAGCAACGCTTCCCCGAGCTGGGCGTGATCACCGATGTCGCGCTCGACCCCTTCACCACCCATGGTCAGGATGGCCTGATCGACGACTCGGGCTATGTGCTCAACGACGAGACGGTGGAGGTGCTGGTGCGCCAGGCCCTGTCCCATGTCGAGGCCGGCGCCGACGTGGTGGCACCGTCCGACATGATGGACGGGCGCATCGGCGCCATCCGCGAGGCGCTGGAGGCGGCCGGCCACCGTAACACCCGCATCCTCGCCTATTCCGCGAAGTATGCCTCCAGCTTCTACGGCCCGTTCCGCGACGCGGTGGGCTCGGCCGCCAACCTGGGCGCCGGCAACAAGTACACCTACCAGATGGACCCGGCCAATTCCGACGAGGCCCTGCGCGAGGTGGCGATGGATCTGCAGGAGGGCGCCGACATGGTGATGGTCAAGCCCGGCATGCCCTATCTCGACATCGTGCGCCGCGTGGCCGAGACCTTCGGCGTGCCCACCTTCGTCTATCATGTCAGCGGCGAGTACGCCATGCTCAAGGCGGCGGCGCAGAACGGCTGGCTGGACGAGCGCGCCACCGTGCTCGAGGCCCTGCTGGGCTGCAAGCGTGCCGGCGCCGACGGCATCCTCACCTATTACGCGCCGCAGGTGGCCGAGTGGCTGAAGGAGGCCGGATGAGCGACCGCTATGCGGTGATCGGCCATCCGGTCGGCCACAGCCTGTCACCGCTGATCCATGCCCGCTTCGCCGAGCAGACGGGGCAGGATCTGGTGTACGGCGCCATCGAGGCGCCGCTGGACGGCTTCAACGAGACCGTGCATCGCTTTGCCGCCGAGGGTGGGCGCGGGCTCAATGTCACGGTGCCGTTCAAGGGCGAGGCGGCGGCGCTGGCCGACCGGCCGAGCGCAGCGGTGCGCCGTGCCGGGGCCGCCAACACCCTCAGCTTCGGCGCCGATGGCGAGATCCGCGCCGACAACACCGACGGCATCGGCCTGCTGCGCGACCTGGAGGCCAACCTGGGGTTCGGGCTGGCAGGGCGCAGCGTTCTGGTGCTGGGCGCCGGGGGCGCGGTACGGGGCGTGCTCGAGCCGCTGCTGGCGCGACGCCCGGCGGAACTCGTCGTCGCCAACCGCACCGCCGAGCGCGCGCCTTCGACCTGGTGCTCAATGGCACCGCGGCCGGTCTGGCCGCCGAGGTGCCGGCGGTCCCGGCGGCGGTGATCGGCGCCGACACCCTGGCCTACGACATGATGTACGACCGGCACGCGGATACTGCCTTCGTTGCCTGGGCGCGGGCCCGGGGCGCCAGCCGGGCG
>JALWNJ010000361.1:840-2421 GCA_026995955.1 Gammaproteobacteria bacterium | reverse complement strand
GGTGGATCGCATCGAGCGTGTCTCCCCCAGCGTGGGCCGGGTGTTCTACTTCACTGAGCTGCGCGGGATGGAGGGGCATCGCATCACCCACCGCTGGCTGCATCAGGGCGAGGTCATGGCCGAGGTCTCCTTCGAGGTGCACGGCCCGAGCTGGCGCGTCAAGTCGAGCAAGAACCTGCAGCCGGACTGGCAGGGCGAATGGACGGTGGAGGTCGTCGACGAGCAGGGCCGGATCCTTGCCCGTGACCGCCTGCAGGTCGTCGAGACGGCGGGATGAGGCCCGGCGGGAACCCTGCGCGATGATGTGATATAGTGGGTTTCGAACGCGATGAATGCCGGAAAATTGCGTACTTTCGTACAATCTTCCCGTGTTTTCAAGGCGTTCGGTGTGCGCGGGCTCACAAAATCGGGTCGGCGTGCGTGTCAGGGGCCCTTTGCTGGGCTAGAGTATCAGTCATTGACGGGTGACTTCGACGGGGTGACCACGATGGAAAGCCGCACCTACATCATCGGCCGCAGCCGCACCTGCGACCTGCGGCTCACCGACCCCACGGTGAGCGGCCGCCATGCCGAACTGCTGCTGCTCGACGGCAGCATTCACCTGGCCGACCTGGGTTCCACCAACGGCACCTACCTGCTGACCGATCAGGGCTTCAAGCCCTTCAAGGAAGGCTATGTGAAGCCGGAGCAGAAGGTGGCCTTCGGCCATTATGTCTGCTCCGTGCTGCAGCTGCTGCAGATGCTGCAGGCCCAGCACGGCGAGCACGCGGGGCAGGCCACGGGCTGATTCTCGGGACACGGCGCAGGCGTGTTCCACCTCCTGCTGCGCGGTTCCTGGCGGCTGCTGCTGGGGGTCGACTTTCTCCTGTTTACCGCCTTGATGTGGCTGCTGGCCTGGGCGCCGGGCCTGGCCGGCAGCCGCTTCTACTTCTTCCTGTTCCGTCGCTGGTGCCGCAGCTTCGTGCGCGCGCTGGGGGTGGATCTGCGCCTGCACCAGCACTATTGCGGCCGGCTGCCCGATCGCTACATCCTGATCGCCAACCATCCCTCGGCCTTGGAGGACATCGGCATCCCCGCCCTGTTTCCCGTGCACTCGCTGGCCAAGGCCGAGGTGGCGCGCTGGTGGGTGGTGGGCCGCATCAGCCGCGCGGCCGGTACCCTGTATGTCCGGCGCGAGGACAAGGCCTCGCGGCGCCAGGCGGTGGAGGACATGGTGGCGGCCGTCTCCCGGGGCCGCTGCATCGCGCTCTATCCCGAAGGGGGCTGTCGCGGGCGGCGCATCCACGACTTTCGCCAGGGCGCCTTCGAGGTCAGCCTGCGCACCGGGGTGCCGGTGCTGCCGGTGTTCCTGCACTACGAGATGCAGGAGACCTTCGAATGGCAGGACCAGACCCTGTTGGTCAAGATCCGGCAGTTCCTCACCGCCCAGAATCCGCGTGCCAACTATCATGTGTACGATCCGGTCGCGCCGACCACTTTTGCCGACAAGGCAGAGTTCGCCAGCGCCATGCATGCACGCTACCTCGAGTGGCAGGCGCGTTATCTGGATTGATGCCAGCTGTCTGGTGCGGGCAAGACTAC
>JALWNJ010000361.1:0-830 GCA_026995955.1 Gammaproteobacteria bacterium | reverse complement strand
AGACTACGGTGTCACCCGGGCTGTACCTCTGATTGGCGGGCTGCCGAACAGAGCTGGTGCCGTATGACCACAGACCGGTATCATTCGCGCCATGAGCCAGTCACCCCGCGCCCTGCTCGGTGTCGATACCGGCGGCACCTTCACCGACTTCGTCCTGCTCGCAGACGGGCGCCTGCGCGTGCACAAGGTGCTGTCCACCCCCGAGGCGCCGGAGCGGGCCATCCTTCAGGGCATCGAGGCGCTGGGTCTCGAGCCCGACGCTGATCTGCTGGTGGTGCACGGCTCCACCGTGGCCACCAACGCCGTGCTCGAGGGCAAGGGGGTGCGCACGGCCTATGTCACCAACCGTGGGCTGGGCGATGTGCTCACCATCGGCCGTCAGGCACGCCGCGAGCTGTACGAGCTGCAGCCCCGGCCGGAACCGCCGCCGGTGCCGCCCGAGCTGTGCCTGGAGACCGGCGGCCGGCTGGGCGCCGACGGCCGCGAGGTGGAGCCGCTCACCGGCGAAGACCTGTGCGCGCTCAAGACCCGCCTGCGCGAACTCGCGCCCGAGGCGGTGGCCATCAACCTGCTTTTCTCCTGGCTCGACGACCGCTTCGAGCGCATGGTCGAGGCGGTGGTGCCGGAAGGGGTGTTCGTCAGCCGCAGTGCCCAGGTGCTGCCGGAGCTGCGCGAGTACGAGCGCGGCATGGCCACCTGGCTCAATGCCTGGGTGGGGCCGCTGATGCAGGGGTATCTGTCGCGCCTGTCGCGGGCCCTGCGCCCGGCCCGCCTGGCCGTGATGCAGAGCCACGGCGGCACCATCGAGGCGGGGCGTGCCGGACGCGAGG